>NZ_DIXC01000051.1 GCF_002435945.1 Mesotoga sp. UBA6090 | reverse complement strand
TTATCCTGTCAAGCTTCTTTCTCAAACCACTCGTCATTCTGTGGTTCTCTTTGTTCAGTATCTTCCTAAGCTCTTCGTTCGAAACCTTCCTCAATTCAGTTATCGTGGGGTAAATGCTCAGAACCTTCAAGGAGGTATTTGATCTGTACTGCCTATCCATAATGTGCAAGTATTCGGGGAAATACCTCAATAGGACTGAATACAATCTGTTGCACTGTTGACTATGAGACTTAGATACAATGTTATACATAGTCACCAGTTTAGTTATCTTCGCTCCCACCCCTGAATATCTTGCCTTGAGACAATAAGAGGGATGTTCCTTGAAGGTAAGAGCTATTGCCTTGGCATCCAGACTATCGCTCTTTGCTCCAGAACTGAAATGATACTTCCTGGCCTCTTTGGACCTACAAGGAGGTAAGACATACACCTCTCTATTGTTAATGAGAAGGTAGTCTCCTATCCTGTTGTTTGCTTCTTCGATCACGAAAACTGCCTCTGGATAATCGTTCAGCAGTCTTTCGTAACCTTTAACTGAGTCTGGGATCTTGAAACTCTTGTCAGCCTTGAGGTCATAGCAAGTGTGGGAGTCAGCTGACCAGTCGATACCTACGATCGTACCACTTTGCTCTTTCATCTCACCAACACCTCACAATAAATGGATTAGCAGTCTGTGAGTACCGATTTCCCTGTTGTAGAGTTCCTGAGGAACTTTCCCCGGATGAACTTATCATAGAACCTGAAGTACTCCCAGGAAGAAGATGAGTGTTGTCACCACGTAGCTCTTCCTTCATAAGGAAGGCTGATAGACTCCAAGTCTCTACCTTCTCCCTGACTGCCACCATCATTGTAGAAAAACCATTCCTTACAATTCAAGTCATAGCTTATATACCTACAACAGACTCCATTATTTACATTGATTTTTCGGGACAGACTCCATTATTTACATTCCAGTAACGTAGTGTTCGTTCACGAATGTGAGAGGAAAAGAAGGTGGACACGAAGAATCGGACTCCAGCAAACACTGCAAGTAGTATTCGTCTAGTCTGACTAAATTGGTACAGACACGGAACGTTTTATCAGTTCTTGTTTTCGCCAGAGCTATCCAAAGAGAAGAGCAGATAAGCTGTCTCTAATTGCCCATGGGAGTATGGACCCGTCCACCGAGAGAGACAGAACTTGGTTAAGCAAATACAAGTGAGGCCATAAATGGGCATAATATGAGAAAGTAATACGATGGTATAATTTTCTTGAAGTTTTCTGCATTGGAGGGATTTCAGTGCTTGTTTCCCATCTGTCCGTCAAGAACTGGAGAAATTTCCGTGAAATCGATGTGGATCTTACCAGAAGAGTCTTTCTTGTAGGGCCCAACGCATCGGGAAAATCCAATTTCCTCGATGTGCTTAGATTTCTGAGAGACATAGCAAAGTCTGGGGGAGGCCTGCAGGAGGCATTGACCAATCGAGGAGGTATTTCGAAAGTTAGATGTCTGTCGGCGCGCAGAAGCTCAGATGTCCAAATTTCGATTACTCTTTCAGATGATCAAAGAAAAGAAGAGAAGTGGCGTTACTCGCTGGGCATTACTCGTGAAACAGGTGGTAAGCGACTAGAAATACTGACTCATGAAAGAGTTTGGAAAGATAACACACTCATTCTCGACAGACCCAATGAAGGAGATAAAGAAGATCCTCAAAGACTTACACAGACCAATCTTGAACAGATTAGTGCTAATAGGGATTTCAGGGAAGTGTCTGAGTTTCTTCAGCGAGTGCAGTATCTTCATCTCGTCCCTCAGTTCATACGATTCGCCGCTACATTTTCCGGTTATGCTTTGCCTGGAGACCCTTTTGGCCAGACTTTCGTAAAGAGACTCGCCGAGACTCCGGAGAAGACGAGAAGTTCTCGACTAGAAAAAGTTGAAGAGCTCCTGAAGAAGGCAGTGCCTCAGCTCAAAGATCTTTCATTTGTAGTTGACAACATGGGGAAACCCCATTTGGAAGCAAGGTATGAACATTGGAGAGGCCACGGTGCAAAACAGCGTGAAGATCAGTTTTCCGATGGAACGCTCCGCCTAATTGGACTTCTCTGGGTAATTCTTGAAGACAATTCATTGCTCCTTCTTGAGGAACCAGAACTGTCTCTTCATAAGGCACTTATTCAGCTGCTTCCAGAGCTAATGTATAAACTTCAAAAGAGCAAGAGTCGTCAGGTTTTATTGAGTACGCATAGCATGGACTTGCTTATGAATAAAGGTATTGCACTCGAAGAGGTTCTTCTTCTTACACCATCGCCAGAGGGAACGGAAGTAAGAGTCGCCACTTCAATCGACGAAGCAGCTACCCTTCTTGAAGCGGGGATGAGTGTTGGTGAGATTGTGGCGCCTCACACTATGCCAAAGGATATTCGTGAACTAGAAGTCTTGTAGGAAATTTCTTTGGTGACTCCATTATTTACATTCTAGGAACGTAGTTCTTCGTTGCGGAGCTAGGAACTTTGTTCTTCGTTCAAAAAAAGCGATACACGGAAGAGCGGTTCATCGCTCCGACACTTCGTGTTCGGGTTTTTGGTTAAGAACTACGAGAAGAGGAGAGAGGGCGAGACGGATGAGAAGAACAAGATCCCGTATTGCAGTCCTGAACAGGACCCCCAAACAGAAGCATATTGGGGCACGCTTCTCAGGGCAGGCTATACGGGATGACAGTACGGGGGGACTGTGGGATGACACCCTTTCATGTCAGCGTGCTTTTGGCCAGGATCCCGGTCCTTCTTCAGAGAGAACAAGAGCGAGATCCCGTATAGGAACATTACGGGATGACTATGTAAGGCTGTTCCGAGAATCCAACACCTCGTCATGCTGAACTTGATTCAGCATCTCGATCCTAAGAGCTGCTGTACGCTTAGTACTGGAAGAACGGTTCTTCGTTCAACGCTACGCGTCCAGGTTCTTGGCTAAGAGCCCGGGAATGGGGTTGTGGGGTCTAGGGTCTCGCATGAGAAGAAGTGATGCTGCTTTGCAGGAGGGACAGACGTCAGGAGAATCGTCGTCCCTATTTTCGCTCTCGCTTGTCATGAGCGAAGCGAACTCTGGAAGCTCTTTCCCTGCTCTTACCAACTCTACAAACACAGTGGTTATTTCCAGCTTAGGTCATCAGGCTCCCAGTGTAAGCCGAAGATCTCATCTCTCTGCAAGGCTTCAAGTACAGGGATTAGGAAGTTCTTGATTTGGCCTATAACTTCCTCAAGAGATGTATCAAACGTAGTGTTTTTCTTTTTGGCGAAGGCTGTCCATCTTCTCTGATGGAGTGAATCGGAAATGAATTGCTTCTCGAATGCGACGATGTCTTCAATCGGAGTGCTCCGATTTCTGAATGTTTCCTTAATTGCGGCCTGTAGAGTTGCGCCATCAAAACGAAAGAACTTGCACAGCAAGAAGATGTCGTAGAAGTCTTTGTAGCGACTGGTCAGGAAACCCAGCGAAGCTATCGCTTCTAGTTTTTCCGCGATAACCGATTCTTTTGAGTATGCAAAGACGACCGGCTCCGGATCATTCAGTAGAACCGGGAATTCCATCTGAACCCTCTCGGGTGTTATGCAATCACCAAATCCGACATCGACGGTTATGGATAGTCTTGTTCGCTCCATGTAGGCCGTAATGGTTACGCGAGTACCCGGGTGTTGTTTTGTATCTGCAATGGTACGTAGGTTCATACTTTCCAGATCAAAGCGTATCCCATCGTCGGCATTTAGCGAGAAGATATCATTGAAAACCTTATCGAGAGATTCCAATTCATTGCTGATCCTCTGCCCCAGCAGATCTATATCGGTTGTTGAGCGGGGAAACCGCCCTTCAAATAGCGCATAAAGAAAGATCCCGCCTTTCAATGTGAATTTGTCTCTATGGGGAGACAGGGATAATCTGTAGATGGTTCGCTCAAGCGCATAGATTTGCAGTAGATCCTGATAACTCCGGCCTTGCTTCTCGGCCAGATTTCTCAGCCGGGCTTTTACAGATGCTGCATTGTTCATAGCAGTACCTCCAGATAGGTTCTCAGTGTTTTTGAATTTCCGAGCTCCTTGGCATATCTGTACAGTTTGTTCAGGTTTCGATTCTTTTTTGCGAGATACTGAACAAGCACTTCCTTTGCGACTTCTATTCCGAGCCTTTCGCGATATTGAAGAATGTCGATTACTGTCTTTTCCGGGTCATAAATGGAGAACTGATTCGAGTCTTCGTCAATAGTCACGATTCCGATTTTGTAGCGCATGTCGCTGTAATAGTAAAGTTGAATCTGGGGCCACTCTGGCTTCGTATAAAACCTGTCGCTCCTAGGAATCGCTACGTCTATTGCTCTAGAACGCTCTGTGGTAAGCTGCCAGTAGATTGCCGAGCTAATCAGGCAGATCACGCCCCTTGGCACATAAGCATCAACATAGTAAAAGTCCGATTCATCACCCTCGTAGATTAGATTTTCATAGCTTTTGCGCGTCAGTTTCTTAAGGATATTCTCCTCGACAAGCTTCTTGATACGATAGAAGCTATATCCCATATCTTTGAGTTCATCTATTTTGATAATCTTCTTCTGAGGCAGTTGGTGACTTGTTGAGTTCAATAATCTCACCTCTTCAACAACACTTTCAACAAACACCTGCATGATTCTGTATCTGCAGATGTTCATGAAAATTGTATCATGAATTGCAGTGATTTAGTTGGAGAGCGAAGAGCCGTCCTTGGTAAGAGCGCGGATAAATAAGATACATAGGGACCTTATCATGTTAATAAGGAAATGTCTACTACTCAAGTGACATTCAAGTTCTCGACTACATCCTTAGTGGCGGCTAAGGATGGATGAGCTGATCTGAGCCTCAATTAATGATGCTTATTCCACTTTCCTCTTGTGTTCTTTCTGCGGCAGTAGTAATCTGGGCGTTGAGTTCATCAGTCTCTACTTCATTAAGCAAAGTAAAATCGAGATCATCTGAGAATCTGTAATTCTCAAAGTAGGCTTTTCTAATGCCTGTGTCACCCTTCAGAACCATGTCTATTTCTCTTAAATGCTTTAATATCCAATTCTGTACATAATCTCTTTCTATGGCCGAAATTGGTACTCCCATTTGAGCAGATTTTTCTTTTATTTCTTGTGGCCTAATCATTCCAAATCTCCCAGTATTTTTTCATCCAGATTTACTATGAGCATCCATTTTGAATCCTTTGGCCCTTCATGTGTCATTGTTGGATCAAGATATACATAGCTTCTTGTATTGATAGCGGGAAGGTTTATATCTAAATCTAGATAATCACACAAATAACCCAGTCTCCTAATGACACCTGTATTATTGATTTCCTTTGTGTATTCAGCTAGTCTATACTTATCATATTCTCCACTTTTTATGGCTTTTGCCACTTCTACAATGCCACCGCAGTATTGCGGTTTGTCCAGACAGTCTACTATTGTTTTTTCTTTATCTGTTATGTTTATTTGATCGGAATCTATCCAGGTCTTTCCTATACCGAAAAATTTGTGTTCTTTTATTCTTACTATCTTGTACCTGATACCAATGATTCTCTTTTCCCGTATGTCCTTTCTCGAAGTTGTTTCAATGAATACGGTATTTGGTAGTTGTTCAGTTAATCCATAATGGTTCAAAGCAGACCAATACGCTATCGCATATGGGTCTACGAGCAATGAACCAATAAGGAATTCATTTACAGTGTATTTGTCCTTTTCTCTTCCCAAAGGTACTATCAGATACTTTCCTCTCTCGATTCTTTTTATCCACCCTCCCTTTTCCAGCCTAGAAAGCATTACCCAAAGGACATTTCTTTGAATATTGAACTCATTAGCTATATCGTTTATAGTAAACACGTCACCCTTTTTGGCTAATTTGTCTAGAATGTCTATTCTCATTCCAATACACCTCCCTTACCCGATATGTTATGTTTTACGTATCTAAGTAAGAAATTGCTCTATTCATAGTTTAGCAGATTGTCCATGTCTTTCAATTTGAAGAGAACAAGGACACGTATTTTTCGGGACTATTTTTCTATTGTTCGGGACTCCATTTTTTACATTCCAGTAATACAGTTCTTCGTTGCGGAGCGGAAGGAACCGTCCTTGGTCCTTCGTCCAGGAACATGAACCCGTCCTTCGAAAGTGCCGCTGTACGCTTAAGAGCAAAGATCCGCTGATCGCTTGGAAGAGCAAGGGCATTACAGACCTTTGGTGACTCCATTATTTACATTTCAGTAATACAGTTCTTCATTCAATTAGAACGGGTCTGCCGTCAACGGTTCTCCGTCCTCCGAGAAGAACGTATGAGCCGGGCCTAGGGTTGTGGGGTCTAGGGTCTGGCAAGAGCAGAAGTGAGGCTCGCTGCGCGAGGAAGAATAAAACATTAGACGCAAGGCTGGCGAAGAACCTTTCAAGAAGTGATGCTGGCACTTACGCGCCAGGAACAAAGCGAAGAGTTGCCTACCGATCTTCTTGATCTGTCATCCCATTCAGGATCATATTCTTCTTGTAGGGGCGAACGGCTGTTCGCCCGAAGAGGAAGTTCTCTCACACGCGCAAAGCAGAAGGCAAAAAGGAGCCAGTCTGCTGATGCAGGCCAGTCAAATTAGACAAGGTTGCCCGTTGGCAGTTCACCGTCCAAAGATCCGGTTGCAAGTTCCATGATGCAAGTTGTAAGAAGAAGCCAGACCTCTATCTGAAAGAGCAATGATAAGTGTCATCCCGCTCTCAAAGTCATCGTCTTTCAGCCTTTTATGTGATTCTGACAAAGCTCCTGGCCAGGATCTGGGCTTTGGTCTTGGCGAAGGACGGGTCCGTGATCTGGGACGGACAACGAAGGACGGTTTTTCACAGCGGTCAGCGTCTTCTTGCAAGCGGATTTTCAAGGCGTACAGCGGTTCCTACGATCGAGATGATGAAATAAGTTCACATGAAAACGCGAGGCGATTTTGATCTAATCGCTAAACGGGTCAATACTTTTGCACGGTAAACGGTAATTCAAGTTAGAAGTGAGCTTTGTCAGGCTTCAGATGATAAAATTGATATGGTGAACTGTATGGCTTTGAAGTTGAGGACTACGTGTTTTTGGGATGTGGATATCAAGAAACTGGACAGAGAAGAGGACAAGTTCTTCATTATCTCTAGGGTTCTGGAATACGGGACGATGGAGGATGTTCTCAATCTTATTTCTGAATATGATTCGCAAGAGATTGCGCAGGTTGTTAGAAGAAGCAGAATAATTGGCAGACCAACCGCCAATTTCTGGAGCCTTATTTTGGATATTCCTAAATCGGAGATAGCCAGATGCTTAGCACCGACAGACTTTCATCACAGACTCTGAATCTTCTGAATATTCTTGAAAGTAAACTCCCCGATTTTTATCTTGCAGGGGGCACAGCTCTGGCGATGTACTATGGACATCGAGTGAGTTTCGATCTGGATTTCTTCACAGCTGAGTCTTATAGGCCAGAAGCGCTGCTGGAGTATTTGAAGCAGTTGGGCGTTTCTATAGAGAGTGTAAGGATACAGACAGGTACACTTGAAGCTGAGATCGAGGGTGTTCGTGCGAGCTTTTTTGAATATCATTACGAGTTAGTTGAGCCTTTCAATAAGTATAGATCGCTTGATGTGGCTTCGGTAATCGATATCGCCGCTATGAAGCTGAGCGCTATCGCTGCAAGAGCAGAGAAGAAAGATTACTTCGATTTCGCTGGAATTCTGAAGAGAGAGTCTCCGGAAAGAGTTCTTCGAGCTTTTGTCAAGAAGTATGGTAAAGAAGTCGATCTTTACCACATAATACGGGCTGTAACCTTTTTCGATGACGTGGAGGACTCCCCGGATCCATTAGAAGCAGTTTTAAGCTGGAAAGAAGTGAAAGAACGTTTGGAAGCGAAAAGCAAAGAGCTATTCGATTTGGCGAAGAGCTTATTTAGACCCGAATATGACTAGATATGTGCTTGTGGATAGACCCCGTCCTTTTCGGAACCTTATCAGCTTTTTCGTGACCAGCTTTTTCGTGACTCCATTATTTACATTTCAGTAATACAGTTCTTCATTCAATTAGAACGGGTCTGCCGTCAACGGTTCTCCGTCCTCCGAGAAGAAAGCGTATGAGCCGGGTCTGGGGTTGTAGGGTCTAGGGTCTGGCAAGAGCCTTAGGAACTGTTCTTGGAAAGAGCAATTCTTCGTTCCGACGCTGAGCGTCCAGGTTCTTCGTTCTTGGTTAAGGAGTGTGAGAAGAGGAGAGAGCGAAGACGGTCGCTCTCGCTTTCTCGAGAGGACGCGAACTCTCGATGCTCTTTCTCCCTTGTTTTATGAACATAGAGCACTACGGAATGACAGTACAAGGGCATTCCAGTTGGTGAGACATCTCTGATCATCTTTGATAGGTTTGTCTGACATTAAGTGCTTTCCATTTGAGCATAGGCAGCTTCTTGATTCTATCTGCCAGTTCTTTGTCATCGGTAATGATTTCTGGTCTGATTTCGCCTTTTTCGTTTAGGATTCTTAAGAATTCTCTTTCATTGTCCTTCAGAGGCAGCAAGTAAGAGACTACTCTCTGGCAAGATCTTTCGATGTCACTGGCAAGAGTGTCGAGTTTTTCTTTGTCAAGTGTGCCTCTTAGAAGTGGCAGCAATCGTTTTTTCAGGTCATTCTTGTTTACTCGAAGTGATTTTACGTCTATTTCGAGCCAGTTTTTTCGATTCATCCCCCCAAAAACCGTAAAGGCAAGCCGGAGTTTTTCAAGATCAAGGGTGTATATTTGCTTATCAAGCAAATATACATCATAAAGGTCTCTGCTTGTTTCTCGCGAAAAGCAGGCCGCGATTTTCGAGGCGAAAACTTCCAGCTTGTTTACTAATGGAACTCTGCGAGCTATTTGACTACCTAGCTGCCTTGAATCCATTGTTTCTATTTCAAACAGTGGAACCCTCATCATGTAGTTTATGTCAACAGACAGGTTTCCTCCAGAAGATAGGGAGCTTACGTACCTCAATGAATAAGAGGTGGCCGCTTGTGAATCCCTTTTGTTTCTTATGGACAGGCTCTCTTCAAGGCATACTGATTCTATGATGTTCTCAAAACCGTTTCTGTCACGGTCGAGTTCTTCTCGAGTGGGTGATCCAATATAGTTGATATCTATATCTACCGACAATCTTGGAATTTCCAGGAAGAACAGATTTATTGCCGTTCCCCCCTTTAGGGCGAAACTTCCTGCAAGTCGATCGATATTTGATGCGCGATCAAGCCATGAAAGCAGTAGAGAGACTTTCTCAATAATCTCCTGCCGATAACCCGTCTGACCGGATAATCTGGACAGAGTCTCCCTGGATATTCTCATTGTTCTTCCCAGCTTTCATTCAATATGTATTCAGGAATTACGAGATTCCATTCCTTTACCAACCTAGCTCTGTCAACTCGTGATCGATCAAAGTAATGCAGCGAAACGGGGATCATTTTTTTCAGTTCTCTCAATAGAGTCTGGTCATTGTTTGTGATTTTCGGATGTCTTTGTAAGAAGAAGCCTACTTTGGCGCTCGTGGTAGAGTTGTCAAGCGCTCTCAGATACTTCAGCAGGTTTTCGATGTTTAGATACTCGGTCGTTTTGAGGGAACGCCAGACCTCTTCAATTCCGCCACATAGATTGGGTCTATCGAGCATATCTACAAAGGTTCTTTCTCTACTGGTTATAAGAACGTTTATACCGTTTATATCCACTTGTTCCGTGAGTAGGAAGTAGCTGTCTGAGCGAAGCAGCTTCTGAGAAGGGTGAGTCGGTATGTATTCGATTTCCCTGAACACTAAAGGATGCACACTCTTCATAGTTAAGAATGTTCTGGTACTGAAAAGCGAGTAGGTATTCCCATTGAATTCCTGAGCCGTATGATAGGCAAGAATCGCATCCTCTGTTCTCTTTGCTGCAATGAGAAATGAATCCGGGGCGAATTGTTCTGCCTTCTGGTTTAGGGGTACCACTGCGTAGAGACCACGACAGATTTTGAGGACCCGGCCTCTCTTAACGTGATAATTCAGAAGAACGCTGTAGTTCTCAAGACTCTTCGCTTCATTCTTCTTCAGAAATTCTTTCAGTTCATGAGTCGTGAAGACCGGTGATTCTTCAAAAAAAAGTTCTAATCTCACTTGATCTCCTCTCCGTTACTTGACATCTAGTGGCATATAGTATAAATATTTTATATTTTTAGGTGATCCATGTCAAGCACAATGATAACGTCGTCGTCGTAAAATGAGCCGGGTCTGGGGTGTGGGGTCTAAGGTCTGGCAAGAGCCTTAGGAACTGTTCTTTGAAAGAGCAATTCTTCGTTCCGACGCTACGCGTCCAGGTTCTTGGTTAAGGAGCGCGAGACGGTGCTCTCGTCTTCTCGTGAGCGCAGCGACCTCTCGTAAATGCTCTTTCTCGGCTCTTTGCAGCGATCAGCGGGTCTTCGTTCTTAAGCGTAAAGCGGGTCTTAGATACGAGATCCCGTGCAGAACCATCACGGGATGACAGTCCTTAATGTCATCTGGCATGCTTTGGCCAGGATCTCGCTCTTGGTTTTGATCTTGGCCAAGAACGAAGAACAGATCCTCGTTCGGTGAGTAGCCCAGGGGGATTTCACCCCCAGGCTCTCTCAGAACCGGACTTGAACCTCTCGATTCATCCGGCTCCCATTATCCAGCCATATAGAATATCCCCATTGTCCAGTGTAAAAATAGATGAGGCTCCCTGCGAGCAAGAGCTTGGAGCCATTTACCCGCTTTTGTGAGGCCTCTCCTTTTCTTGTACTTGTTTCTTACCCACTGGACTAAGGCTTTGTTTA
>NZ_DIXC01000050.1 GCF_002435945.1 Mesotoga sp. UBA6090 | reverse complement strand
GTGACCTTATCATGTAAATAAGGAAATGTCTACTACTCAAGTGGCATTCAAGTTGTCGACCACATCCTTAGTGGCAGCTAAGGATGGATGAGCATCCTGGGAGTATTCAGGATTTGTGAAAGCCTCAGGAATTGTTGTATTATTTGGTTGAGTGGTTTTAATTCCTTTGGCATTGAGGAACAAGGTTTCATCGTATTCGTTCATCTTTGACAACATGGAGAATGCGATTTTGAGGATGATGTTCCCCAGTGCTCTGAGGGCATGACCGTAGGTCTTGCCCTCTTTTCTTTTTCTTTTGTAGTAGTTTCTTGCCCATCCACAAGTTTTCAGAGAAGCGAAAGCTGCCATATGAATCATGTTTTTGAGATCGTTGTCGCATTTCTTTCTCATCAGCATTATTGACTTTCTGCCACTCTGAAAGAGGAAGGGAATAGTTCCAGCGTATTTCTGCATCTCCTGGTAGCTTTTGAAATCATGTGTGAGATAAGCCTTTACTATGTATGAGCCTATTACAGCCTTCACACCTGGAATAGAAAGGATGATTCTGTACGGACTATTCTCTAGGGTCTCTCCCATCTCTTCCCTTAATCTTTCTTCTTCCTCTCTTAAGGTGAGAATTTGATTTGCCAGGAACATTATGAGATTACCCTCACATGTGGTTCTCAATACTCTTTCAATACCTAGTTCCTTCCATTTCAGAGACGATTCAAATATCTACCGCAAACTTATGCGACTTTCATAACTTCTTCGTGCGATTTCTTGCCTTTTGCTGTCAATGAAGATCAAGAGGGAAAAATGGTTGGAAGAGATCCCCATGAAGAGGTTCGGAAAGCCTGTATATATAGCAGATATGGTCTCGTTCTTAGCATCTGACAAAGCATCATGGATTACTGGTCAATCAATACACGTTAATGGAGGAATAGTCACACCTTGAAAGGGGATGAGTTGCATTGAGTGAAGAAAGCTTGACAAGAATGATCGATTCAACGATGTTGAAACCCGACGCAACAAAAAAGGACATCGAAGAAGTTTGCAGGCTGGCAATTGAGTACAAGTTCAAGACCGTTGCTATTGGGGCGTCCTGGATTGAGTACGCCTTGGAAATATTGAAGGGTTCCGAAGTGGGAGTTGATGCACCGGTAGGCTTTCGGAATGGCTATTCTACGACTGAATCGAAAGTCTTTGAAACAAAGGATGTCCTGTTGAAGGGCGCAAGTGAAATAGATATGGTTATAAACATAGGTTGGCTGAAGAGCCAGATGTACGAAGAAGTGAAGAATGAGATATTGGCTGTAAGAGATGCTGCTAAGGGCGTAGTCATGAAGGTAATTCTGGAAGTTCATTACCTAACGGATGAAGAGAAAAGGATAGGGGCTAACATAGTTGCAGATGTCGGGGCGGATTTCGTAAAAACATCAACGGGTTTTGCCGACACCGGCTGCTCTGAATCTGACGTTAAGCTCCTGCTGGATTGCTGGATGAAGCGGGAAACAGGATCCAGGTCAAAGCATCAGGCGGCATAAGAAAGCTTAGAGAGCTTCTTAGATATCAAGAGCTCGGCGCGACGCGTTTTGGAGCAAGCAATGCACATCTCCTGATCGATGAATTAAGGAAGACGCCTTTTTATTGATATGTAACTGAAGGTATCATTGCTTGTGGTTATTTGAGTAATGCAAGTATTGTTGGGTTGGTTTTCAGTGTTTCGTACAAAGAACTAACGTCTCGTTTTTTGCACGAAAGCAGGTAAGATAGAGATGAAAGCCAACCTTTTTGTTTAGGAGGGGGGGGAATGCTTTTAGAAGAGTTTAGAAATAGGGTTGAAAGCCTGAGAGAGCTAATAGCTGCCAGAAACGCTCGCGCTCTCTTGTTGAGCAAGTGCTGTAATTTCTCGTGGTTCACTTTTGGAGGCAGGAGTCATATTACCCTGAACTCCACCGAGGGTGAAGCCTCTATTCTTGTAACTGGGGACCGGCTCTACATGATCACCAACAACATTGAAAAGCAGAGAATCCAGGAGATCGAGCTTGACGAAAGTCTTCTCGGAGAATTCGGGTTTCTTGAATACAGCTGGTTTGAGCCCTCCGGAGAGAGGAGATTGGTCGAAGGACTGGTAAAAGGGAAGCTTCTTTCCGATACTGGTAGGTATTCCGGCGAGCACGTAGACATTACTCCAATGCGAACTCTCTTGAGCCAGTCAGAGATAGATACGTACAGGATTTTGGGCAGGGAATGCGACGAGATTTTTTCCGCAATAGTCCCTACTTTGAAAAGCGAGATGACTGAACTGGAAGTTCAAGGCCTCCTCTATGAAGCTATGGCGAAGAGGGATATCGAACCTTTATTGGTGCTTGTGTTCTCGGAGGATAGCTCACTCAGATACAGGCACAATCTGTCGAGAGACGTTAAGCTTGGAAAAAGAGGATTCGCCAGCATCTGTGCCAGGAGAAGGGGCTTGATAGTTTCTTGCAGCAGGTCTTTCATGTTTGAGGCGGCAGACGATGTATTACGCCAGCACCAACAGAACTGTTACGTCGACGCCGTGGCGATTGGCTCGTCGAGGCCCGGAGTGAAGCTGTCGGAAGCCTTCGGGAGGTTGATCGAGGCCTATGAAAAGGTAGGCAGGGCCGGTGAATGGAAGTTCCATCACCAAGGAGGAATCGCGGGATATCTCCCAAGGGAAGTACACGCCAATCTCAGGAGCGATGTGCATCTTCGGGAGGGAAATGCCGTTGCCTGGAATCCGACAATCAGGGGCACGAAGTCCGAAGACACTGTCTTAATAGGCATTGAGCAGAATTCGATCCTCTCATTTCCTGAAGAAAGTACATGGTCGGCGTTGGAGTTTGAAGTAAATGACGAAGTAGTGAGGAGACCTGCGCCCCTCCTTATTGGCTAGTCCGGCCTCGCTTTGTTGATTAATATGTTTTTCACAATCGATGCACAAAATTTTCATTACTCTGCGAAAAAGAAGTTATAATTCTTTGGGCATGGTTTTCTCTTGTTTAAAATAGAGAGCAGACCATAAAAAGGGATCTTAATAAGATCCCTTTTTTGAAATGTATAGGCCTTGTGCTAAAATGAATTCCGTTCAGCGGGACGGAGGGATCTCAATGAAAATGGTAGTTACGAACAAAAAGGCACGTTTCCAGTACCATCTTATGGATTCATACGAAGCCGGGATCGAGCTTGTCGGCACGGAAGTCAAATCTCTGCGCCTTGGTGGCGCTTCTCTGATTGATGCTTACTGTAAGATCGAGAATGGAGAGATTTTTCTTATGGAATGTAATATCAGTCAGTATACACATGGAAATGTTTGGAATCACGAGCCCCGCAGAAAGCGAAGGCTCCTTATGCATAGGAAGGAGATACTGAGGCTCGATCAGAAGATCAAGGAAAAGGGATTGACCATTATCCCTCTAAGAATATACTTCAACGACAAGGGAAAGGCGAAGGTTGAGATTTCACTTGCAAAGGGAAAGAGGCTCTTCGACAAGCGCGAAGATATCGCAAAGAGGGATGTTGAAAGAAGGATGCGTCAGCGGACAGACTTGTGAATAGTCTTCCTTCCTGGACGTTTTTTTCTTCCGAATAGAGCAGTAATAATGGCTTTGAACCTCAATAGTGTTGTGGTATAATCAATCTGTCTTATACTGTCAATAAAGCCAATAGCTTTGCAATTATTAAGGGGAGGTGTATTTATGAAGAAAGTCGCTTTAGTAGCTTTGCTCCTTTTTGCGGTCTCACTGGGTTTCTCTACGCCTAAAGCGCTTATAGGTGGTGGTTTCGGAATCAATGCTACCAATCCAGTTTATCAGCCCGAGAGATGGGGTGCAGGTGCCTTGGATCTCTCTCTTCAGCTTCCATTTACCGATAAGATTGGAGCCACGTTGAGTGCAGAGGCGGCAATCAGGTATCCGACCAATAAGATTGGCCTTTTCAATGCCGATATCTATTTCCAGGTTCTTGAAACACTGAATTTGAAGGTAAGGCTACTTGTTAGTGTGGGTTCAGTTCAGGATTCCAATTTTGGTGAGCCCGGTTGGGAAATCGGAATTCTCGATCTTGGTGCGCCACACCTCGCAATCGGCGGAGGTTTCCAGGTTATGACTCCGATTTCCGATGGAGTAATTCTCAATAGTTATGCGAGGGGCTACAGGGTGAAAGACTATCAGACTCGCCAGGAGGGTAACTTCCCCGGTGGAGATTACTGGCCTCTTCCCGAGTTCTTCTCTGTAGGACTTGGAGTGCTTTACGAATTCTAATCTAGAGTCAAAGAGATTTTTTTGAAAAGATTTTTTTTGGTCTTGTTTGTTCTACTTTTTTCTTTTGCAAGTTTAGCGGTAACGGGTTACGACAAATTCTTACATTATTCTGTTAGTTATACCGCCTTTGGCCTTTCAAGTTATCTCCTTGGGGACACAGGCGGTTTTCTCTTCTCTGCGTCTCTTGGCGTTGGGAAGGAAGTCTGGGATCTTCTTTCCGGGAAGGGTTCAGCAGAGATCGAAGATCTTATAGCGGACTTTGCCGGAATAGCCTCTGCGTACAGCTTTGCGCGCAGCCTGCCATTCAGGCCAATCTTAGTCTTTATATTGGTATTCTAGATACAACAGTGGTTTCAATACAGTAAGTCCCGACTATCCTGTCTGAAGCGGCATTGTATTTTATAGCCACTTGCAGTTTGATTATCCAAGTGTTGCTAAAGGAGTTCCTCAGGAATCGATATGGCGTGTTTGCCTGCGAGTGAAGCGAGCGAATTTCTGGTTTTCTGATCAAGATCTATGCCGATTCTCATTGATCTTTCTCTTGCACTTGCCTCTTTTTCTCCGTGGTAGTAGATCTTTTCGTGGCCCTCTGCCTTTTCGCTGGCCGCAACTCCATCCACTATGCGTTCAAGATGGCCTATGAGAGCGGAAGGTTCGCCGAACAACTCGAGGCCTATGCAGCCGAAGAAGTGGCAGACACCGGCTTCCGAACCGAAATAAGTTTCTGCGCTCCATTTTCCCAGCGAAAGGCCTGCGGAGAGAAGATCTACGAGAATTGCCATCCCGTAACCTTTGTGGCCGCCAAAATCTTCTCCGGAGCCCCCAAGTGGAAGAATCCCCCCGGAGTTTCTCTCATTGAAGTTTGTGAGCACCTTTCTTGGCGAGGAGGTATCCCTACCGGTTTCATCGACGGCCCATCCCAATGGAATCTCTTTCTCCAGCCTATCGTAGACCTCTAGCTTTCCCCTTGTGACCACGCTTGTGGCCATGTCGAGAATGAAATCTCGCTTCTCTCCCGGGATAGCTATCGAGAATGGATTCGTGCCAAGAACCGCCTCTTTGCCAAAGGTCGGAACGACAAGCGGATAGCTGTTCGTCATGGCAATTCCTATCATTCCCTCTGTAAGTGCCCTCTCCGAGTAAAAGGCGGAGATCCCGTAATGGTTCGAATTCCTTACCGAAACGAGCCCGATCATCGACTGCCGGGCCTTCTGTATTGAAAGATCCATTGCATACTTGGAAACACATTGTCCCGGACCGCCTCTGCCGTCAACTAATGCTGAGATGGGTGTGTTATGGATTATTTCCGGTTCGGAATCTATGCGGATATTTCCGTGTTCTCTCTCTTTTATATAGCGGCCAAACCTGGCTACCCCGTGAGAGGGAATATCTCGCAGGTCGGCCTCGAGCAGAACCTCGACTATGTCGGAGGCCGTTTCGTCGGGAAAGCCTTCGGCACGGAGGATTTCTTCACACAAAGTTTTGAGGTCTTTATATGTCACATTCAGTCCCACTACGATTCCGTCCTTTCAAAGAATTGTTTTATAATCTCTAAGTACAGTCTTCTAGCAGTACGAACCTCTTCCAGATCGACGTACTCATTCGATTTGTGAGCCATGGAGGCGGCGCCCGGTCCCAGTATAACCGTCTCAATACCGTGAGTTGCGGTGAAGGCACCGTCAGTGAAATAGCTCATTGTGAGCTCGTCGGAGCTTAAGGACCGCTTCTTCAGAACATCCTTCACGGTCAGCGTTAGCGGCCCTGACGAACTGAATGATTCTCTGCTGAGAAGAGTTGCTCGTTCAGAGTCCTCGTATTTGCAGATAACGTCGTCTATAATTTTCTCCAAAGCGGAGGAACTGGTATTATCGGCAAAGCGGACATCCATGATACACTCGGCCTCGTCCGGTACTGTATTCTCTTTCGATCCGCCACGGATAATATTGAGGCTTTGGGTAAGTCCTTCTATTTTGCCAAGAGCGTTGGAAAGTTCACTGTATGCGCGAAACAGTTTCAAAATGGCGTTGATACCATTTTGCGGCTGCGAGCCGTGAGCGGATTTGCCCCTGAATTTCAGTTTGAGCCAGAGCGCTCCCTTCTCCCCGGTGGCAAGTCCTAAAGAAGTCGGCTCACCAATGATAACAGCCGAGATATCGAATGGTTTGTGTTCAAGAAAGTACCGTATTCCCGAGCAACCGACTTCTTCATCGCACGTGGCGAGAAGTGCCACGTTTCCGCAGAACTCACTGTCTTCCGAAAGATCCACAAGCGCCGCAATTAAGGCCGAAAGACCTCCCTTCATATCTGCGGAACCTCTGGCATAGAGCCTCCCGCCTATCTGTTCAGGCTTGAAAGGTTCGGTATTCCAGTTTGAACCGGCGGGTACCACATCCATATGACCGGAGAAGACCAAATATGGCTTCCCGGGATCGCGTTCGATCCTTGCAAGAAGATTCGAACGGTTGTCGGCAACTCGCTGAATCTCTACGCTAATTTCTTTCGACGCGAGAGTTCTCTCGATAACCGATACGGCGAGATCTTCATTGCCCGGAGGATTAGTTGTGTTGGCAGAACACAACTCAAAGAGAAGACTTTCGAGTTGGGAATCGCTGTAACTCATAGTTTTATCCCCACATTCCAGATTGAGAAGTCGTCCTGTCCCAGAAATTCCGATTTCGTCTGCTCTCCTTCGGCAACCCTTAGAACAAGATCGAAAAGCCTTCTTCCACTCTCCTCAAGTGTTTCCTCACCGGATATGACCGCGCTGCAATCGAAGTCGATATTATCGCTCATTTTCCTGGCAGTCTCATGGTTCCCGGTTATCTTAATGACCGGGGCTATAGCATTACCCGTAGGTGTTCCCTGACCTGTCGTGAAGAGCACAACGATTGCACCGCCAGCCACCATGCCGGTAACCGATTCAACGTCATATCCAGGAGTATCCATGAGGTAGAGGCCCGGGCATGAAGCTATCGCTTCACCGTACTCGTTCACGCCCACAACGGGGACCTTTCCGCCTTTGATCATAGCTCCTAGTGATTTCTCCTCAAGCGTAGTCAACCCCCCTCTGACATTTCCAGGGGAGATGTTGTTTGGGACGTTTTCCTTGTCCACCACGTCTCGACTATTCTTCATACTTTCATTTATCATTCTCTCAAGCATCCTGGTGAATCGCCGCTTCATCTCTTCGTCCTTCATTCTCTCAAAGAGGAGGTGTTCTGCACCGACCAGCTCAGTAGTTTCGGAGAGTATCACACGACCTTCTTCCTCCCACAGAATGTCTGCAGCCTGGCCGACTACCGGATTTGCCGACAGACCCGAAGAGAAGTCGGAACCACCGCATTCCATGCCCAGGACAAGTCTCGAAAGCGGAACTTCCTCTCTTTCAATCTTCGAGGCTTCCTCCACCATTTTCCTGACTATTGAGGTTCCCCTTTCTACAGCTTCCACGGTTCCGTAGTCTTGAACCATTATTAGTTCGGCAGGCTTTCCGCTGTCTAGAATCACTTCCCTCAGTTCATGTGGGGACACCCTTTCACAGCCGAGCCCAACAACAAGAACGGCTGCCACATTAGGGTTTAGCGCAGTATTTATCAGCGTTCTTCTAGTCTGCTGAAAATCATCCCCCAGTTGAGCGCAGCCTTGATTGTGGCTAGCCACTACCGATCCGGGAACAGCGGCCGAAATCTTTCTGGCAACATTCGAAGAGCAAAGAACACTGGGGAGAACGAGGACGTGATTTCTCACTCCAACACTTGCGTCACTTCTTAAATAACCCATCATGGTCTTCATAATATCTGGCCTAAGCCCTGACACCTCCCTCTTTGATCTCCGTTCGTTCACTTACAACATTTTGGACGTGAACATGCTGGCCAGTCGAGATGTCAGAAGTTGCGATCCCTATCTTGTTATTGTATTTGATTATTCTCTCGTTTCTTTTGATGTTCTTCACGGCAACTTTGTGACCGAAAGGTATTTCTTCCTTCGCAACTAGCATCTGCAATCCGGAAACACCCTTCACCTCTATCTCTTCGCCGATATCCACTTTCTCAAGCACAGTTGCGACATTGTCGTTCAAAGACAGCAGAATAGCATGCTTCATTTCTAATCCTCCAATCGGGCAAAGCTTCCTTTGGCAGCATAATCGATATGGTTGGAGCTGAGTATAGAACATATCATATTCATTGAGTGCTCAAGATGATCTTCCAAGGCAGTAGAAGCCTTCTCTAGGTCTCCTTCCAGGATTCCTTGCGCGATCTTGAAATGTTCCTCCATCTCGTTAATTATCCAGTCTTTTTGCTGTTCAAGAAGATAGTATTTGATCACGTTCCGCATTCTGGCGAGCAGTATCGAGATCTTCGACATCATTTCGATTAGATATTCATTATTGCAGTTATTGAGTATCTCCCTGTGTAGCCTGTAGTCAATATCGTAAGGAACTTTGTTCTTTGTCACCTCCGGTTCCGAGAGGTGTCTTCGCATTCTCACGATCAGATTCGATATGATCTCTCTGTCGATCCGATTAATTGATTCACTCAATGCAAGTTTCTCCAGCACTAGCCTTATCGGGAAGAGCTTCCTGACGTCATTTTCGAGAATCTCCTTTACGTAAAAACTCTTAGCGGCTCCCGGTGCGACAAGACCATCTTCGTTCAGCTTGTGGAGAGCCCCCCTTACCGGAGTAGAAGAAACGCCGTAGATTCTCTTCAGCTTATCGATCGTCAACCTCGCTCCGGGAGGGATTTCCAGTTCTACGATGCTATTCCTTATTGATCTGTAGAGCTGCTGCTGGATTCCCTGAAAGTGACTTGTGTCTGCCAATCTGTTCAAAGTGATCCCCCCAGAATTTGAGGGAAAGCTTTCAAAAATGAAGCAGTTTCCCTTAGAGTTTCTATCTGATCTTCATCGCAGAAAACCTCGACACTGTATTCACCGACATAACCGGATTTGCTCAGCATATCCAAAAAGCTCTGAAAATCAATCGCGCCCCGTCCCAGAGGTTTGTGATTTGTATCTGCAAGGTGAACGTGTTTTATCAGCTCGATGTTCGAACTTACAAAAGAGGGATCCTTTTTCTCGTTGAAATGGTCAGAGTCAAGGAGAATTCCAAAACTCTTAAGTTCTCTCTCCGAAAAAAACGAGGTGGCTTCGGCGCAGCTATTAAGAATAGGGCAGACCACCTTTCTCAATGGTTCTATCAGAACGGACAACCCCTCGAGTTCACTTCTCACATACGAATCGATTCTTTCCAGCGATTCGCCAAGTCTCTCGAGTGACTTCTGGAGGCCGTCGGACCATATTACTCCCCTAAGCCTGCCGATATTAAGGTTCACTCCCAGATCGTGAGCCTTTTTAGCTGCCTGCAAGAAGGAATTCAGAGCTCTTTTTCTTTCGTTCACGTCTATATGGTTCAGATAAAGGCCGGCAGTTCCAGCCATCTCGCCTGTGCAGAGAAATACGCACTTCAAAGAGAACTGTCTCTCAAGGCGTATAACCTTTCCAACATCCACCTTTTCCGGGTCGGCAATCATAAGCTCAAAGGAGTTGAAACCCGCGCCTGCTATCGCGGCAAGCGTCTCTTCCAACCAGCCGGTGAGGCCAGTGACCTTTGCACCGGCCGGAATATCCTCGTTGGCCACCATAAAACTTACTGCCATCTCTTTCACCTCAACCCGCCGCACTCACTAATGCCATTGAGAGAGACACCTCTTTTGCGAATTCATTGTCGCTCCTCGACGTGAGAACAACGGGGAATCCCGCTCCCAAAAGAAGTCCGGCCGTCTTGGCTTTGCCTAGATGTACGAGGCCTTTTATGAGGTTGGCCGCAGATTCCAGATTAGAACAGACTAGTATGTCGGCCTCACCTCCAACCTTTGACGTAATTCCCTTCTTCAGGGCCGCGTCCCTTTTCAGAGCAGTATCTATGGGCATGGGCCCGTCTGCGAGACACACTCCAAATTGCCCTCTCTCTGCCATTTTTGATAACACCGCTCCTTCAGTGAGGTCGCGATTTGTTACCGACACTCGCTCGTTTATACCGATTACCGCTACCTTTGGTTCACTGATCCCGATCGATCTTGCAAACTCTACGGCATTCTTGAGTATCTCGGCCTTTGCCTTCAAATCCGGTGCGATGTTGACCGTCCCATCAGTTATGAAAAGTAGTCTTGGATGCTCCGGGACCTCCATACAAGAAATGTGACTTATAAACCTTCCGCTTGCCTTTACTGTGCCGCTCTTGAAGAGCGCTCTTAGAAACACGGTGGTATTGATGTCGCCTTTCATTAGAACGGCGGGAATATCTCCCTCCAAAGCAGAGACTGCATTTGAAGCATTCTCCTCTTCAGATTCCCCTTCGACAACACGCGTCATCTTCAGAAACCCTTCAGATGCTGCCTGGTTCATCTCTTCTAATCTTCCAAAAAGAGTGAATTCAAAATTGCCGTTAGAGGAGGCAAATGACTCTATGGCCTTCATCGTCTTACGATCATGCGGTTGCACGCAATTTACTCTCACGCGCTTCTGCAACTTGCTTGCTTCAAGAATGAACTCAGAAAGGGAATTAATCATTGATTATCACCTCAGTATTCCAGGGCCTCTTCGATCCCTTGTATTACTCTTTGCGCTCCGTCTGCAAGGCTTTCCATCTCGAACTCTCCCGGGAAAAGGAGAACTCTGATACCCTTCAGTTTCTCAAGAAGTCTTTCTCTGACGTAGTCGCACTTCACTACGCCGCCCGTAATGGCAAGGGCGTCGGGAAATCCGTCAAATACGGCCAGCAGACTGTATGAGTATTTTGCAATGTTGTAAATGTACGCTTCAAGCGGCGTGGAATCGATTTCTCCATTCTTTACGCCTTCGGCGATCCGTTCAACGTCACGCATTCCGAAGTGGGAAAACAGGCCGCCCCTGTGAGCCAGGTATTCGAGATAATCGTCTCTCGAGCGAGCAAATTCCGCCAATTCGTGAGTAGGGAGGGCACCCGCTCTTTCCACAGAAAAGGGGCCTTCCTTGTCACTGTTGTATAGATCGACCATCTTTCCGTTTAGATGGGCGCTTACCGACGAGCCGCCTCCTAGATGAGCCACTATGAGCTTCGCTTCTTCGTAGCTCTTTCCCAGTTCAGTCGCAGCTTTCTTCGCGACTGCCTTCATGTTCAACGCGTGGGAGAGTGAATTTCTTGTGATCTTCTGTATTCCCGTTACTCTTGCCCACTCGGCCAGTTCGTCCACACTGATCGGGTCGACTGTAAAAGCCTGCATTCCGAATTCCTGAGCCAGTTCAAAAGCTATCACGACCGCCGTATTTGCGGGGTGAATACCCTGAAGGCCATTTCTGGCGTCATCGACCATCTCTCTGTTAATGCGGTAAACTCCGGAATTCAGAGGTTTCAATCTTCCTCCTCTGGCCGCCACGGCAGTCAGTTGGGATGGCCTTATCCCGTTTCTGTCCAGTTCTTTGAGGATCTGATCCTTCCTTATTGTGTACTGATCGGGAAAGAGGGGAAGGTCGAGCATGTCATCGTCAAGGGGAAGCGTCTTCTTGAACAGTTCTTTCCCGTCTACGAAGACAGCTACCTTGGTTGATGTCGAACCGGGATTTATGACGAGAATCAGACTCATTTCATGTAATCTCCTACTATTCTCTTGAATTCGTCAAGTTCGAGGACGGTGTTTCTTATTCGTCCTTCCTTTCGCACGATTTCCGTCAGTTCTTCAAGTTGGTCTTCGCTCGCCTCTATTTCCAATCTCTTCAGCCAGTATTTTATGCTTGCCTGGCCGCTGAAGGCACCTAGCTTCACGTCTATCTCGCCCATTCCTACGAGCGAAGGAAGGTACGGCGTCATGGCGGCGTTAATCCCGGCCGCATTCAACTTGTCGATTGCGTCAACGACGATGCCCGATTCGACCCAGAAGAGGCGCTTCCCAACGACCGGCTTGTTGTTCGCCACCTGGATCTTCGAAATATCCTCGACCAGTCGCGAAGTGTATCCGATCTTCGTCAGATCGACTCCGGTATCTATCCCCATCAGGAGTTTCAGGCCGGCGGCAACCTCTTCAGTAGCTACGTTGCCCGTCCTTTCTCCAAGTCCGTTGATCGAGCTGTGAATGCCTGATACACCGGCTCTTACTGCTGCAAAAACCGATCCCATTGCCAGACCGAATTCATTGTGAACATGGAATTCGAGCGGGATGTCCGGGATGGCCTTCCTAAGCTCAGTGAAGATGAACTCGATAGCAAATGGGGAGGCGACTCCAAAACTGTCTACGAAGACAATGCTCTCCGGTCTTGCTTGCTTTGCCACTTCTGTGAAGACTTTCAGGACATAATCAGGGGTCGATCTTGTTGCGTCCCAGCCCATGAAGGTCGGCTTCATACCCTGTTCCTTCGCGTAGAGAATAGCTGAAACAACTCGGTCGATGAGTTTTTCGGGAGACACACCGTAGACAAGCTCATTGTCGTATGGATTTACCGCGTGTTCAACCACTACTCGTGTGGCGCCGCAATCGACAGATTCATCGATATCCTTCTTCAAAGATCTTGCGAATGGCACGATTTCCGAATCGAGATTCATGTCAACGAGTCTACGTATCGCCCTCTTGTTCTCGTCGGAGACTATCGGCATTCCGACCTCAATGGATTTCACACCCAAATCATTCAACGCAACTCCGATTCTCACCCTTTGATCCTCGCTCCAGGTAAGACCACAAGTCTGTTCTCCATCTCTCAGCGTAACGTCGTGTATATAGATACTGTCTCTTGCGGTTTCTCCCCGGATTACTCTCTCATAGTTGAGAGGACTCACCCAGCGGGATTCGTCGAAGTATGGTGTTCCATTTAACTTCATGTAATCAAGATCTTTCGGTTTCATTATTATGCCTCCTTATTTGATATTTCCGGCAAGACAAGTGAGTTCTGAAGAACCGCAACGCTTTTGCCGGCCGGTGCCACCCGGTCAACAACCGATTGAATATCTGGATAGACCGTTAAACCAAGTTTATTGAACTGATCTGCGAATTTAGTGTTGCTCACAATGTGAATCCTTTTCTTCTCGATCACTTTCCTTACAGCATAGGCCGCCACATATGCAAGCGGGTCTTCGGTAGTGATCACGTCAAGTCTTTCTAAGATCTTTTCTGCCTCCATCTTGAGTAATGAGGCAAATAGAGGATGATCGCCAAAGCCTTCATCGAGCGAAGAGACCATCACGATATCTCCTCCATTTCTGGTAACCAGATCGGAAGTGTACAGCGCTTTGCCGCACTGCCAGAAATCGGTCACAGAGGGGAATGAAGATATCACGGTGACATCGGCTTTTTCCGAGTACTCTCGGAGCAGCTCTTCTCTCGCAACTTTGACGCCTTCCCTGTGTGCCGTCACATGATTGCCCGATACACAGCCGGAGATTCTTCCTTCGATATCGTAGTAGAAATTGATTATGAAATCAAGTCCCACTCGTCTTCCGGTTTCATCTATAAGTTCCCTGAACTCATTGTCAAGAACTCCGACGTCGGCTCTGCTCTTCAGTATTGCCATCCTGTGTGACTTAAAGACTGTTTCATATGCAGAGACGCCCGGAATCACAATTTTCGCTCCGCCCGACCATCCGGAGAACCTGTGAGGAACGATCGAGCCAACTCCAATTGTGAGGTCAGCTCCAACCGCCTCGTTTATCCTAATCGGTACTCCAAGGAATTCTCCATAGTCTTTCATCCTGCTGGCTGCTTCCGCATCGTGCTGGATGATTTTAGTATCGCGAGAAAAACTGCCTAACTTCTCTCTTAGCTCTTCAGCCGTCATTTGTCTGTGAGTTCCAGTCGCGACAAGCAAGGAAACTTTGCTCCAGGGAATCTTGTTTTCGGCGAAAAGCGATTTCATGAAAGAGAGAGTCTCAAAAATGGGAGAGTGCCTTGTGTGATCCTCTACGATAAGGACTATCTCTTTCGCAGATTCCGCAAGCTCAAGGATCGGAGGAGCACCAAACGGCTTCAGTAGCGATTCGCGCAGTGAGCTGCCCTCTTCGCTTCTCTCAACAGGTGAGGTCGGAAGAAGTACTCTTCCCACGGGAACTTCCAGCTGAAGTCTCTCCTTCTCTCTATAGTCAAGCGAGAATCTCATCTTACTTACCACCGAAATACATTTCTCGAATTCTCTCGTCACTCTTCACTTCATCAACAGAGCCTTCAAGTTTTATTTGACCTTGTGATACGATGTAGACTCTGTCGCTCATTGGAAGCGAGAGCTTTGCGTTCTGTTCCACGATCAACATGGTCAGACCCGTATCCGTGACGTAATTCTTCAGAGTCTCGAATATTCTCTTCACGATAACAGGAGCCAGTCCCATGGAAGGTTCGTCTATCATCATAATCAATGGATCTGAAACGATGGCCCTTCCAATTGCGAGCATCTGTTGCTCTCCCCCGGAGAGCGTGCCGGCCATCTGGTTTTTCCGGGACTTCAGTTCCGAGAAAATCTCATAGACTTTCTCGATGTTTGGGCGGGCCTTTGCGAGTCCAATTCTAGTGGCTGCCACTTCAAGGTTTTCCTGAACGGAGAGTTCCGCGAAAACCTGTCTACCTTCAGGAACGTGAATAACCCCAAGTCTGGTTATCTTGTGTGGAGGAAGATGTTGGATCTCTTCTCCGTTCAAAAGGACCTTGCTTCCTGCTTCAGAAGATACAAGTCCTGAAATGCTCTTCAGAAGAGTCGTCTTTCCCGCTCCATTAGGACCGAGCACGGAGACAACTTCTCCTTTGGAGACCTTTATTGATACTTTTCTGAGAGCGGGAACCTCGTTATATGAAACTGAGAGATCACGGGTTTCAAGCAAAAACATAATCAGTCCTCCCCCAGATAGGCTTTGAGAACTAGCGGGTCCTTTTCTATGTCATCAAATTTACCCTTGGCAATCACCTGACCAAAGTTCAGAACATAGACCCAGTCTGCAACGGCCTTGATAAAGTCCATAGTGTGTTCAACAATAAGAGTCGTAATTCCTCTTTCCTTGAGAATCATCATCAGATCCATTATCACTTTGAATTCGTCTCTGGTCATTCCGGCAGCAGGTTCGTCGAGGAACATCAGCTGAGGTTCGAGTGCAAGAGCTCTTGCGATTTCCAGACAACGCCGTAATCCATACGCCATTCCTGTCGGAGAGTCGTATGCCCTATCTTCAAGGCCCACGAGCTTCAGAAGTTCCATGGCCTTCTCTTTGTTTTCTTTTTCTTCTTTTCTGAATTTGGGAGTGCCGAGAACTACGCTCACAGGGCCGGATTTGTAGAAGGGTTTTCTGGCTACAAGAACGTTTTCAATCACTGAGAGATTCTCGAAAAGCCTTATCTTCTGGAAGGTCCTCGCGATACCCAACCTGCTTATCTTGTTCATATCCATTCCCGATATGTCCTGATCCTTGAAGTAGACCTTTCCGCTGGTAATAGGGTGTACTCCCGTTGCAACATTTATGAATGTCGTTTTGCCCGAGCCGTTAGGGCCGATTAAGGCTGTGATCTGCCCTTCGGGAATTCCAATCGACAGATTATCGTTTGCCACGACTCCACCGAATCTCTTGGTCATGTTTTCAGTTCTAAGAATGTCCATCTTCAACCCACCCTACAACGTCTTTGTATTGCTTCTCTTAATCCTGAAAACCTTTCTTAGAAGGGTTTCAAGAATGGGCCCAAGTCCCATAGGCACGAATATTATGATGACTATCACTATTAGAGAAGTCACCATTAGATAGTAATTTTCCCAGCCTCCAAATCTCAGGAACTCGGGAAGAAGTGTAAGACCTATTCCGCCAACAACTCCACCACTCATGTGTCTAAGACCGCCCACGACTGCCATTGCGACAAAATTCGATGATTCAAAGAATGTGAATGGTTCCGGTGAGAGAAAGCCTGCCAGATGAGCGTACAGTGCTCCTGCCAGTCCCGCTAGGCCTGCAGAAAAGCCAAAGGCCGCCATCTTAAGTCTCTTTGTAGAAATTCCACAGGTTTCCGTGGCCACATCATCGTCATTCATTGCAAGCATTGCTCTGCCAAAGTGAGAGTGTTTTATGCGGTACATAATGAACACGGATAGGAAGAGCAGCCCGCCAAAGAGCCAGAAGACCTGCCCGAAAGAAAGCATGTTGTTTCCCACCGAGTAGAATGGTATGCCAAAAAAGCCGGACGGACCGCCGGTAATAGGTGTGAGGTTTATCACAAGCATCCAGACTATTTGCCCGAAGGCTATTGTCACTAGAGATAAGAAAAAGGCCTTCAGCTTGAAAGAGGGAATGCTCAACAGAAAGCCCGCGACAACGCTCAGAACTACTCCTGCAATAACTCCGATTGGAATCGGTAGCCCGAGCTTAACAGTGAAGTACGCCGAAGCGTATGCTCCGATTGCGTAGAAACCCGCCTGCCCAAGTGATATTTGACCCGCAAAACCTGTTAGGAATACCAATCCTGTTGCAAGAATGGCATGAATGAGCGCTCTGTTCATCAGGTATAGTTGATACATGTTATTCGTGAAAAGAGGGAATAGTACTATTAGTAGTATCGCTCCTACAACCAATATCAGCTTCTTCATCTCGCACCCCCTATATCTTCTTACTCTTCCAGTTGAATATTCCGGAAGGTTTCAGTATCAGAACGGCTACAAGAACCGAGAAGGATATGATGTCTCTGTATGTAGAAGAGATATAAAGGGTGGAGAAGTTCTCCAGGAGGCCAAGAGATATTCCTCCGAGTATCGTTCCGTAAGGATTGGTCAATCCTCCAAGTACGGCCGAAGCAAAGCCTTTAACCCCTATCGAGCCTCCTCCAAGTTCTAGAGACACGAAGTAGATGGGTGCAAGGAGTATTCCGGCGATTCCCACGACGACAGTCGCCAGAATGAAGGATAGAGAGGTCGTTACTTTTACATCTATTCCCATAAGAGCCGCGGCTTCCCTATTCTGTGCGGCAGCTCGGAATGATTTTCCTATGAGCGTCTTGTTCAGTAAGAAGTAAATGAATACCATAAGAATTCCGATTACCAAATAGATATTAAGATAGAGAGTGGGAATTCTTATTCCGCCCAAAGAAATGAAGTCGTTGCTTCCCCCAAATACCGGTGGAAAGGGCTTTGGTAGAGCCCCGTAAGTGACAATTATCAAGTTGAGCCAAAAGGTGCACAGCATAAGTGTGGCGACAACGAATTCGAGACGTCCACCTCCTCGTTTCCTTATGGGCTCATATATAAAGACTCTTAATCCCAACCCATAGGCTGCTATTACGGCTATAGACAAAACGAAAGAGATGAAAAAACCCAAGTTCAGCTGAGTGTAAAAACTGTAGAACAGATAGGCTCCCAACATCGCCGACGAGATGTTGGCAAAATTTATTCGGGAGATCGTCAGCCAGAGGAAAACTACGCCGAGTCCTACAAGTCCATATGTGGCACCGATTGAAGCCCCTGAAACTATGTTCTGGAGAATGTCTTGAAGCATTGTTCACACTCCTTGTAAGGAAAGTAAACGGGAGGTAGGCAGAGCGCCCCCTCCCGCAAAGAGGCTTAGTACAACTTAGTGATTATCTGCCAGTCTTTTCCGTCGAACTGGGAGATTAGACAGACATTTGT
>NZ_DIXC01000049.1 GCF_002435945.1 Mesotoga sp. UBA6090 | reverse complement strand
TCCCGCCTTTTCCCGTAACGTTCACTACCATGGCTCTTTACCACAGCAGCTTACGGTGGTTCGAAACCTCCACCTGCATGGCGGCTTCGAGGGGCCCTCCCTCATCTTCGATTAAGCACGGCTAGAAGTTCCCTTCTTCGCCTTCTTGGCACACTGGAACGAAGAACAAATTCCCTTTTTGGACAGGCAACGAAGGCCGGTTTTTCACAGCGATCAGCGGGTTTTATGTTCTTAAGCGTACAGCGGTTCTTAGGTGCGAGATCCCGTACAGGATCCCTGAACAAGACCCCAAACAGAACCCCTGAACAGGAGATTTTCAGGGCAGGCTCTACGGGATGACAACTTCTTCATGTCATCCTGACAATGCTACTGGTCAGGATCTCGATTTGTAACGCGAAAAAGGGACCTTAGAAACTGGTCTGCCCCAATTTCATTTGTAGTCTTGCAACTTGGAACTGACAACTTGCGACTCTTCTTCCCTGCGTACAGCGGATCTAGGAACGAAGAACAGATTCTCGCTCTGTAACGAAGAGCTTCTTTCTTTCAAAGGTCGTTCGTACTTCGAGAAGACTGTTGCAAGTTCCAGGATGCGGTTGTAGTTACAGAGGCGGCGAGTTGTGCAATAGATGATGGTAAAAGCGTAATGGAAAATGAGACGAAATTCGTCCGCCCTTGAAATTGCTGGCGTAGTGACGTTTCCATTGACTTGAAAGAAGGAGGGGCCTCGTCCAAAACGAGGCCTAGCAGTTGAATCTGAGGAGCTACGTTTCCTTTCATATTATCGAACTAAGATTACTCCATCAGGATTAACTCTGTTTTACACTATCGGTACCATATGGAAACTAGTATTTTAACGCCCTTTTCCAGCTTCGGACAAAGAAGCTGAAAGCGGACTAGATCCTTCCCTAAATCGGTGCCGAAATCTGTTTCACTTCTCTTCTTCTATTTCAAGCTCCTCAAGAGTTGTTCTCAACCATTTGAGCGATCTTTCGATCAGTGGTCCACCCATGCCCTCGCACTCCATGCTCAGAGTTCCAGTGTATCCGTGGTCCCTTAGCATGGCGATGATTGTCTTTATGTTGTCTGAATTAACGCCATCTCCAATTGCCGAATGACTAATGCCGATTCCGGTGTCCTTTCCCCTCATGGCGGCTGCGAGGTCTTCAGAAACATCTTTGATGTGAACATGCTTTATCTTGTCAATGAAGCGCCTGCAGAAGGCTAATGGAAACGCTTTCAGCTAGATCAAGAGAGGCGATTAATAGAGCAGAGAAAAGCGGTAATTTCACCCAAGAAGATTATCAGGAAGCAGTTTCGGAGTTCTACGGCAAGTTCGTTTGCAGAATGGAACCCTGGCCAGAGTGCATGAACGAGGCCATCGCAGGCATGGGGGAAGACGTCTACAACTATATGTACGGTCCAAGCGAATTTACGGTAACGGGTGTCCTGAAGGATTACGACTGCAGTTCACGGCTTGGCGAAATCAACTCTCCCGTTCTACTGACCTGCGGAAAGTACGACGAGGCAACGCCCGAGGCAACCGCTTTCTACACAGAGAAGTTTTCGAACGGTGTTATGAGGGTATTTGAAGAGTCTTCGCATGAGCACCATCTCGAAAAGCCGTTAGAATATATCCAGGAAGTTAGGCAGTTCCTAACCCGCGCTGAATAGAAATCCTAACAGAACCAGCCTTCAAAATTGTCGCCGCTCTTGTGAGAATGTTTTAGTATAGCCAGAAGGTTCAGTTTTATGGAATCGCAGGTCTGTAGATAATCAGTTCTGTGCCGGTCGGGATACTTCGAACTCTTGTGAGGTCGGGGTTGTATTTCATAATCTCAGAGGCGCTAATTCCATACATTTCTGCTATAGACCTCAATGTCTCGTTCCACCCTATCGTGTGAACTAATCCCGTTCCCACGGACCAGTTTTCGTCTAATGTAGCGCTTATGACTTGCCGCTCCAGCACGTAATCCGTCATGATTTCCGAAATGTCGAGCATTATCTCCCTTTCAACGGGCCTGCCTTCAAACATGTGATATCCGCCTCCACCCCCTGATCGATAGCTGTTCAAGACGACCTCATAAGTCTCGTTCATTTCGAGAGGCTTTCCATTTCGCCTTAGACTTAGAACTCTCTCTCCGACAGGTCTATCCACGGCGATGATATACTCGATTCCCTCCCACATATCATAGTCACAGTGCATTGGCTTTGACGTCAGGCAACTCTCCGTGAGAGCAATCTCGTTGTCCGCGTAAGTGAAGTACTCGGCGCTTTTCTCGAGGGCAGTCTTGATATCGGCGCCGGTTACTTGAAGAACTTTCAGGGAATGCGAAAAAGGATATGCAGAAATGACATCACGAATAGTGATGGGGCCTGTCTTCCATCCAGTGATATCGTCCGTTAGGATCGAGGCACATGAAATACTTGCGCCTGTTGCTTCCATCTGAACCTTATTGATAAACTCAATTAGAGCATTGTCTTTCAATCTAGCTTCAAAGTGGTCTGATATATAAGAGTCTCCTATGGAGAAACCGGCACGTTGATCGAGCCAGCTCTGAACCCGGTTCTCGAAATCTCCTAACGTTTCCAGCAGAGCCTTGTCGCCATCATACGTCTCCATCGACACAAGACCAACGGACTTGTCGATAATCTTCCAGCGACCGTTTCTCTTCTCAAGTCCCAGTTCAACTCTGCCGACGAAGCTTCCCCGACTCGAAGGCTGAGAAACTACAACTCCATCTACTATCTCCGCAATGGCTCTGTGCTGATGACCGGTCAACATCACATCAATTCCCTCGACTCGTTTTAATATCTCGTAACCGGCATTCTCCCCAGTAAACTCTTCAGTGGGCTCGCCAGTTGCCAGATCTCTTTCAAAGCCTCCGTGGTAAGCGACTACTAAAACATCTGCCTCTTCTCTCAGCAAAGGAACATATTTCTCAGCGACACACACTGGATCGAGAAAGGAAAGGCCCGCGATGTGTTCGGGATCTTCCCATTTCTGTATGATAGTCGTTGTAAGGCCGAGAATCGCGATCCTCAAGTTCTCATCGTCACTTTCGAGGGTGAGTATCTCATAGGGGGGAAAGACAGGATCTTCACTACCTTCAAAGACTATGTTTGCACAAAGAAAGGGGAACTCTGCGCAATAGACGGCTTCCTCCAGAGTCTTTGGCCCGTAGCTGAATTCGTGACTCCCTATGGCGGAAGCTGTGAATCCGATCATGTTCATGGCCCTTATTACCGGATTGACAGTGGAGTCATCTATTCTCGAAAAGTAGTATGAAATCGGGGTTCCCTGAATTAGATCCCCCGTATCTATGACGATGGTATTCGGATTCGTCGATCTCATATGATTGACGAAACTCGATACCTTTGCCAGCCCCACAGCTGCGTAGTTCCCGGTTGCATAATCTACTGGGAAGATATTTCCATGAATGTCACTCGTATGGAGAATCGTGAGTTGAAGATCGGAAGCAAGTAATAGAGTTGAAAAAGCTATGATGAAGATTAGAGAAAGCAGTCTCCGCATTTTCACCCCCCCTTTATCTCGAGCTGGTGCCGTCCGGCGAGAAAGAAAAGCGGGATGCCAAGGCATCCCGCAGAGATCTATCTCTCTTCGAGCTTCGAATCAATCATGAAGATTCCATTCACGTGGTCGCCGACCATTTTCAGCCGCTTGACTATGTTCCTGAACGTCTTCTCCTCTTCTACCTGCTCCGTGACATACCACTGAAGAAAATCATTGGTTGCGTAATCTCCATCTTCATCGGAAATCGTGACGAGATTATTGATCCGTGAAGTGATGTATTTCTCATGTTCAAGTCCTTTTTCGAACACATCTAGAATCGACTTGTAGCCAATGGTCGGTTTCTCAATGCCAGGAATTTCAACGGTTGCATCTACGTCCTTAAGGTAATCAATAAACTTCATTGCGTGCCCTTCTTCCTCTTTTGCCTGTTTCCACATGAAGTTTTCTGTTCCAAAGTATCCATTCTTGTGAGCCCAGGCAGCCATACCCATGTAAATAAACGCGGATTCAAATTCGGCCTTTATCTGGGCGTTGATCTCCTTTTCCATTCTTGCAGTTATCATAGTTAGCCTCCTTCTCTATTTTGTATAAACGTCAACACTTCCTTCATCATATTTTACCACCGCGAAGAGAAGTCTCAAACTATCTTAATGAGAAGTACCCCAAATGTCGCGGAAAGCTGTTTTAATAGACTTATACACTCAAGCGTCTTTTCGATTACTCATCGGCTTTCGATTTGGATTGTCAATCTCATAAATGTATAATTTCTACGTCAGGAAAACCTATTTCACTACAAAGGGGGTAATGACAGTGAGGAAGCTTTTCTTGTTCTTCTCGGTACTGCTGATTGCAGCGGCGCTGATGGCTGCACCACTGAAAGTAGCTTTTATCTATGTTGCACCCGTCGGCGACGGTGGCTGGAGCACGATGCATAACGAAGGTAGACTGCATCTGGAGAGAGTCTTCGGTGATCAGGTGGTAACGGATTTCATTGAGAGCGTACCTGAAGGAGCTGAGGCTGAAGTCGTATTCAGAGGATATGCCCAGAGAGGATATGACCTCATCTTCGGAACCAGCTTCGGCTACATGGACAGTATGGTAAAGGTATCGCAGGCCTTCCCGGATTCAACCTTCATGCACTGCTCCGGTTACATGACTACCGACAATTTGGGGACCTACTTCGGCAGAATGTATGAGCCGAGATTCCTTAGCGGTCTGATAGCAGGTGCAATGACGAAAACCAACATTATTGGTTACGTCGCCGCCTATCCAATACCAGAGGTAATACGTGGAATCAACGCCTTTGCGATGGGTGTTCAGTATGTCAATCCCGATGCAAAGGTCCATGTAGTCTGGTCCAACACCTGGTTTGATCCTGCAAGAGAGAAAGAGGCAGCAGAATCACTTCTCGATGTAGGTGCCGACTTGATAACACAGCACCAGGATTCACCGGCTCCACAGCAGGCGGCAGAAGACAGAGGCGCGCTTTCAATAGGATACAACAGCGATATGAGTGCCTTCGCTCCAAACGCATTCCTCGCAGCCCCTGTATGGAATTGGGGTCCTTTCTACGAGTACGTAGTGAGAAACGTGATTGAGGGAACCTGGACCAACGAACAGTACTGGGGAGGAATCAAGGATGGTGTTGTCGATATCTTCGTAGCTGATCTTGTTCCAGATGGCGTGGCAAAACTCGTGATGTCTATGAGAGAGGCGATCGTTCAGGGCCTTATGCACCCCTTCGACGGGCCTGTTTACGACCAGACGGGTGCACTGAGATACGCAGAAGGCGAGAAGCCTACCGATGCAGAGCTTCTCAGCATGGATTGGTTTGTAAACAACGTAGTGGGAAAGATTCAGTAATGTTGTGAGGGGCCGCCCGGCCCCTCGATTTCTTTCTTTGGAGTGATTTTTCTTGGCTGAGCTTCCGGTTCTTGAAATGAGAAACATCACCAAAGCCTTTCCAGGTGTAATAGCAAATGAAAACATCTCTCTTGACCTAAAAAAAGGCGAAGTTCATGCTCTCCTTGGAGAGAATGGAGCAGGAAAAACAACTCTCATGAACATACTGTTCGGTATATACAAGGCCGATGAGGGAGAGATATTCATGGAGGGCAAGCAGATTTCCGTGTCTTCTCCTCACAACGCTCTTAAATACGGGATAGGTATGGTTCAACAGCACTTCACGGTAGTACCGTCGTTCACGGTCGCCGAAAACGTTGTACTCGGACTTAAGGAGACGGGCTTCTTCGTAAAGACCAAAACAGTAGAATCAAGTATAAAGAAACTTGGTGAAAGCTACGACATTCCAGTGAATCCCAGGGCTCGAGTCTGGACTCTTTCGGTTGGGGAGAAGCAGAGAATCGAGATTCTGAAGCTGCTTTACACAGGCGCTAAAGTCATCATTCTTGACGAGCCGACGGCAGTCCTTACTCCTCAAGAGACGGAAGTCTTGTTCAAAGCAATAAGAAAGCTTGTGAGTGAAGGCTCTTCAGTAATCTTCATAAGTCACAAGCTGGACGAGGTTCTTGAGATTAGCGACAGAGTTACCGTGCTGAGGGGCGGAAAAGTTATTGGAACTGAGGAGAGAAGTTCAATTGATAGAAGATCCCTGGTGAGAATGATGGTGGGGAGGGATGTGCTGCTAGATTTCGACAAACCCAAGACCAAGCCGGGAAGAACGGTACTCCAGGTGGAGAATCTCACCGTCAAGAATGACAAGAATCTTGAAGCAGTAAGAAGTCTCAGTCTAAGCATAAAGTCGGGCGAAATATTGGGGATTGCCGGAGTTGCCGGAAACGGTCAGAGAGAACTTGCAGAGGCAATTTACGGTCTTAGAAACCCTGTGCAGGGCAAGGTGGTGTTAAACGATAAAACTCTTCGTCACACTGACGTCGCCCAAAGAATAAAGGGTGGCGTGGCATTCATACCTCAGGACAGAAGAGCCCTCGCAACTTGTCCTTCACTGTCAATAACCGAAAACATGTTCATGAAGAACGCTCACACCAACTATATTCCTCAGTCGCCCTTCAACGTTAACATTAGCGCAATGCAGAAGGCTACAGAAGAATTGATTAGCAGTTATTCGATATCCACCCCTTCGACGAAGACAGCCGCGAAATTTCTTTCAGGCGGAAACCTGCAGAAACTGGTCCTTGCCAGGGAACTGTCCACTAAACCCTGCCTCATCATAGCGGAGCACCCCACAAGAGGACTTGATATTGGAGCCATGGAATTTGTCTACAGAACTCTTCTTGCTCACAAAGAGCGCGGAGCGGCCGTTTTGCTTCTGGCCGGCGAACTGTACGAAATATTCAGGCTTTCGGACAGGGTTGCAGTAATGTATGAGGGAGAAATAATGGGATATACGCCTCCTGATCCGAAATTCACCGAGGAGATCGGTTTCATGATGGCCGGTTCAAAGCAGGGGGAGATAGCGTGAGAATAAAAATCGAGAAGAGACTGACAGTCCCCAAATACTCCTCGATCCTTGTCCCTGTTCTTTCTGTAGCGCTCGCTCTGTTTCTAATGGGCATAATCTTGCTGGTATTCTTCTATGGACGGCTGGGAAGCCTCTCGCTTGCATTCCGCGAAACATTTGAAGCATACAAAGAGATGCTCACGTGGCCATTTGCCAACAAGTATGGAATCTTCAGCACGCTGATGAGAATGGTCCCTCTCGCCTTTGTGGGATTGGGTCTGTCATTTGCCTATAGAATGAAGATATGGAACATTGGCGGTGAAGGCCAGCTCTATATGGGAGCATTAGCCGCTACCTGGGGAGCTCTGTTCTTATTCAAAGATGTCACTTCACCGGTACTGATGATTATCCTTATTTCAATTCTCGGAGCGGCAGCGGGTGGCATTTGGGCCTTGATTCCAGCATTAATGAAGGCTTTTGCAAAGACCGACGAGATAGTGGTAACTCTCATGCTCAACTATGTCGCAATATTCTGGGTGGATTATCTTGTCTATGGACCGTGGAAAGACCCCAAAGGCTACGGCTTCCCCGGGACGGCTCCTTTCCCCGATCAAGCAAGGTTGCCGACTCTTTTCAAAGGCGAGTTCCACGTTGGCTTCTTTATTGCTGTTGCCCTTGCGATAGTCCTTTACTATGTCTATAAGCGAACAAGATGGGGAATGAATTCGAAAATCGTTGGAGACAATGCTCAGGCGGCCAGGTACTCGGGAATCAGCATAATAAAGTACACAATCATTGCACTTGTTGTCAGCGGAGCAATAGCAGGGTTGGGCGGAGCCGTACAGATGATGGGCATTCAGCACAGACTGCAACACGGTTTCTCTCCAGGATACGGCTACACTGCAATCATCGTGGCCTGGCTGGCCAAGTTGAACCCAATTGCAATTCTACTTGTCGCATTTCTCTTCGGCGGGCTGCTCGTAGGAAATGATCAGCTTCAGATGTTCTATAAGCTGCCGATGGCTCTGATATCGGTATTCCAGGGGCTGGTACTTTTTAGCCTTCTCGGTGGAGAGGCAATTTCCAAATATAGGTTGAGGGTATCGAGAGAGGAGGCTGCCACGAATGAATAATATTGAGTCTTTCATTCTCTCGACACTCAGCGCTACCGTTAGGGCTGGAACTCCGCTGCTTTTTGCGGTCCTCGGCACGATATTCACGGAGAGGTCGGGTGTCATGAATCTTGGGCTAGAAGGATTTATGCTGATTGGTGCGATAGGAGGCTTTGTTGCTTCTTACCAGACGTCGAGCCTTCTCGCTGCAATTCTAGTTGCAATGCTTGCAGGAGCTATTCTTGGTCTGGTCCACGCCTTTTTCACAGTGACTCTGAGAGTAAATCAGATCGTGAGCGGACTTGCTATCACGATGCTTGGCACAGGCCTCAGCGGACTCTGGGGAAAGGATTATATAGGCGTAATCGCCAGACGTTTTGAACCGATAAAGATCCCCGTTCTTTCCGAGATACCATACATTGGTCAGATCCTATTCAGCCATGATCTCCTGGTCTACATAAGCTTTATTATGGTTCCGCTCATGTGGTTACTCATATACAAGACGCGTCCTGGGCTTACGCTTCGTGCAGTTGGTGAATCTCCCGATGCCGCAGACGCCAAAGGAATAAACGTCTTTGCAGTGAGATACTTCTACACGATACTGGGAGGTTCCATCACGGCAATCGGGGGAGCTTATCTTTCGCTTGCTTACAACTCCATGTGGATCGAGAACATGACTGCAGGAAGAGGCTGGATCGCCATAGCTCTTGTGCTATTCGCCACCTGGGATCCCGCAAAGGCATTGATCGGAGCATATCTCTTCGGCGGAATCACTGCCCTTGGATTGAGATTGCAGGCAGTCGGGGCGCATATTTCGCCGGACTTTCTGAAGATGCTTCCATATCTTCTCACGATCGCCGTTCTGTTCTTCACCTCTACAGACACACTGAAGAGAAAGGTGGGGGCTCCGGCGTCATTGGGAGTACCGTATTCAAGAGAAGAGAGAACCTAACGGAAACAAAACGTTTGTCTTTAATCTTGATCCGTAACATTCATTTGTGGTATAAATTTCCTATCAAGATATTCGGAGGTTAATGCGATGACTCGAGCGGCATATGTAAGCTACGTATACGCTTATTGGTTTAGGAGGAACGTCCTTTCTTCGGACTCCTCCGGTGTGTGCTTGAGTTAAAATACACTAGAGAGTATAAAGAGAGAGGACGTGAGAAACGTCCTCTCTTTTTTTATATCAGGAGGGATGTAGAATGAAGCGGGTTCTTGTATGTTTGGTGCTACTTTTTGGAGTTCTTGGTTTATCTATGCAGACGGTAGGAATTACGGCAATCGTTGAACACCCGGCACTCGATGCGGTAAGGGATGGGGTAATTGACGTACTCGAAGAGAACGGCTTTAAGCACGGAGAGAACATAGTAATCGACTTTCAGAACGCTCAGGGCTCGGTTTCAACCGCGGTTACTATCGCTAGACAGTTTGTTTCGACTAACCCGGCAGTAATGGTGGGTATCGCCACCCCATCTGCACAGGCGCTGGTAAATGCTTCCAAGACCATTCCAATAGTCTTCAGTGCTGTTACGGATCCAGTCAGTGCCAGTCTAGTTCCTTCATTTGGCAAAAACCCGGGAAATGTCGTTGGAATAAGCGATATGACGCCTGTAAAGACTCAGCTGCAGCTTCTCAAACTAACTCTGCCACAAGTCGAGACGGTAGGGATTATCTACAATTCAGGAGAGGCAAATTCTGTAACGATAAGAGAATTTGCAAAAGAGGCTTGTGACGCTCTTGGACTGAAGCTTATTGATATCACAGGCTCCACGACGGTTGAAATGGTCACCTCTCTTAACGCTCAGATCAAAGACGTCGATGCTATCTACATCGGTACTGACAACACCGCGGCCTCAAGCATAGAATCGATTTCTAAAGTAGCTTTGAGAGAGAATATCGCAATCGTCGCGGCCGATATTGACATCGCAAGATCCGGCGGACTGATAGGCTTTGGATTCAACTACTACCAGGTAGGTAGAGCCACCGGGGAACTTGTCGTTGAGATTCTTATGGGCACTCCTCCATCGGAACTCGAGACGAAGATACTTGGCCAGGATTCCCTGATTCTTTTCGTCAACACAGACATAGCCGAGCAGATCGGTGTTGAAATCCCACAATCAGTTCTGGATCTTGCCAATCTCGTAGTAACTGATGGTGTAGAGACCAAAAGGTAGTAAGATGGCGATTCTGGAACAGGGATTAATAATTGGCCTTATGGCCCTGGGAGTGTACATATCTTTCAGAATAGTTGATCTTCCAGATCTCACAACGGATGGATCCTTTGCGCTGGGTGCCGCTGTTGCCGTAAGAGCTGTTGTCTCCGGACTACCTGCCTGGGTAGCGATAGCGTTAGCGGCAGGTACCGGGGCGCTTGCGGGGAGCATCACTGGAACCATCCACAGAAAACTCAAGATCAACGTTCTTCTAGCCGGAATATTAGTCATGACAATGCTTTACTCAGTAAATCTCAGGGTAATGGGTGGCCCCAATCTCCCTGTTCCTAGAGTCGTTCCAGAGAGAGCAACCCAGAGTTTCGAAGAGATGAGCGGAAGCACAGGTTTGGAAAGTCTATTTGAAGAGATCGATATAGATACTGAGAAGAGAGAGTCAAGAACAACCGTTGTCGCCAAGAACATCTTCAACAACGATCTCGACGGTTCGGATTTGACGCTCATAATTCTGGTGATTTCTGCTGTGATAGTAGTTCTGTCAATTGCTTTAAAGTCTGATCCGGGAATGACACTGAGAGCTTTTGGCAGTAATCCCTTAGGGGTGGTTTCCTTTGGAATCTCGCAGAATGTTCTTGCCATTGCGGGGCTTACCATTGCCAACTGTATTATTGGGCTGAGCGGCGGTCTTTTCGCTCTTTACAGCGGGTTCTCAGATGCAACAATCGGTCAGGGAATGGTTGTTACAGGTTTGGCATCGGTAATAATGGGTGAGATTCTTCTGGGAAGAGTCAAGCTGTTCTATGGTCTTCTCTCACCAATAGTGGGAGGAGTGATCTATCAGGCACTTCTCTCTCTTGCAATGAGATATGGCTACAGGATTGGCTTTCTTGCAAGTGACATGAAACTACTTACAGCAGTCTTTATAATCACGGTAATTGGATTGCGTCAGCTCTCCTCGAGCGGGAAAAAACGAAAGGTGAAACAGGAGGTGAAGAGGTTGTGGTCGAATTCAAAGATCTAACGGTAGTTTACAATCAGGGGATGGAAAACGAAAGAGTCGCTCTGAAGAATGTAAGCCTGACAATTCCCGAAGGGCAATTTGTTACCATAGTGGGGCCCAATGGAGCAGGCAAGTCAACCCTTCTGAAAGTAATCCTTGGTGAAATTCAGCCCACGTCGGGTCTATATATAATCGACGATAAGACTATGAATTGCATGAAACCGCACAGGCTTGCGGAGTTCATCGGAAGAGTCTATCAGGAGCCAAATACGGGAATATTCCCGGCTCTTACTATTGCCGAGAACTTGATAATCGCATCGAAGAAAGGCAACAGGCCCTTCAGGTTCAGTTCTGTCAAAGAAGAGGCGATAACTCTTCTTAGGGGTCTAGGTCTTGGACTGGAAGACAGAATGAAAACGAAGGCTGGAGAGCTCTCGGGAGGGCAGAAACAGTCTCTTGCAATGGTAATGGCCATCTTGTCGAAGCCCAGACTGCTGCTTCTCGACGAACACACGGCTGCGCTTGATCCGGACAGCGCCTCCAGAGTAATGGAACTGACAGCAAGAATCAACAGAGAGTACGACATAACGATAATCATGATAACTCACAACATGGAGATCGCTAATTCTTACGGAGAAAGGTTGATGAGATTGATCGAGGGTGAAGTTGTAAACGATGGAATAAGAGAGATACTGTCCAGAGCGACTTCAGTTATGTGTTGAGCGACTCTTGACTCCACTCGTGAAGAGACTCTTTAAAGTGAGCCGGTAAGGACCTTTCACATAACCGCTCAAATAATTGATCAACAGTTTGCCGGCCGTTCTTCCCTTAAGAAGATCTAGTTTCTCATCCAAATTCGCGTTGAAGCTCTTCCTGAAGGCGTCTGCGATCTGCAGATGCCTCGCAATAGGGAAGAGCCTTTCCAGGTATCTTTCGTTTGCGGTCTTTCCTTTGTGACCGTCTTCAACTATCGACAGGGCCGCCTGCCTCCCTGAATCAAGTGCAAAATCAATTCCCGCACCAATCCAGTTATCGACAAGACCTGCGCTGTCCCCTGCAACCAGCAAATTCGTGTATATGTTGTTCAAACTAAGAACTACATCGGTATTGAAAGTAGGGATTGGTGCCCCCCGCAAATCAATCTCTTCATCGAAAGATCTCTTTATCAAGGTACTCATCTCTTCATAAGAGGGAGTCTTCTCCGAATCGGGGTAAACCCCACCTCCAACAGAGTCGAAAGACCCACCAGGGAAACTCCAAAGGTAACCATTGGGGATAAAGGTGACGGAAGCACTTCCCGTGGGAGAGCTGTAACCGTGGGATACGATGCTGTAACATGGCGGCTCCAGCCCTATGAGCTTCGCTCCGAAGACTCCCGCAGAAATGATTACATAGTCTGAAGTGAACTCTCCATCTTCTGTTCGGACCACGAAAGCATCCTCGCTTTTGTTCACCTCTCTTACTCTTGAGCAGACAAACTCTCCCCCTCTATCAATGACGGATTCCAGCAGAGTGCTATCGAATTCCTTTCTGTCGACGGTCGTGAATATCGGCTTTTTTGAAACCAGCGTCACCAGATGTTTGACTGATCCATCTGTAATCTTACTGAGGGCAAGCTCGAAGCTTTCAAAACCATCTATCTCCACTTCAGGAAATATCTGCGAGATCGTTTTTCGCGTTCGAGGTGTAAGTCCTCCAGCGCAACCTTTCTCCCTGGGAAAACTGCGCGAGTCTAAAAGGGTGAAGTCAACACCCTCTCTAAGAAGTGTTCTTGACGCTGCCAAACCGGCAGGTCCCGCACCAATCACTGTGACTTTCTTATGCATTTCTTTTCACCGCCCTGAGCCTCATTATGAGAAGCACTACGACAATCTCTAGGAAGATCAGAAACATTATGAATACAACACCGGCCATCATACCAAACTGATGGCCGAGGAAGCCAACAAAGAAATTAGCAATTGCGCCGCCAATCGATGCGGCTACTGTGAACATGCCAATTGCAAAACCTATTCCATTCTTCATAGTAGATATCAAGATAGCCTGAAGTGTGGGGAAAGTTCCTGAAAACCCAAACCCCGCAAATACTACTGCCACTCCGATCGCTATGGCCGATTGAAGAAGCAATGCTGCTCCAAATGATACAAAAGCAATTATGACCATCATCAGAAGCGACCGCTCGTATCCAAGTTTATCGACGAAGAATCCGGCAAGTAATCGCCCGACGAAAATTCCCGCCCAGAGAAGAGCGGGAAAGATGCTTGCATATCTCATATCTATCCCCTTAGTCTCAAAAACGAAGCTTGAAAGCCATGAAGTGAAACCGATCTCATAACCCACATAGAGAAGGACTCCTGCCATGATGAGCCAGAAGATCTTCTGAGAAAAGACCTCGTTCTTGAACTGAGTCGCTTTTTCACTCGTTCCAACAAAGGGAATTCTTAAGAGAAACGGAACAAAGGCAACTAGAAGCACCGCTCCAAAAAGGCCTACCAGAAATGGCTTCCACCATGAGTTATAATCCACAAGAAAAGCAGCGACGAGAAATGGCGAAATAATAGAACCAACAGCAAATAACGAATGCATCAGGTTGAGCGCTCCACCGGGCTTTCTATAATTCATTCCGGAGACCCCAATACCAATTGAGGTCTCCATGGCACCAGTTCCAAAGCTCACGGCCATGCTTCCAATCAGAAGAAGCGCGAACGACCGTCCGATCGAGAGAACGGTCAGTCCTCCAGTAAAAGAGAAGATGCCCAAAGCGAGCAATTTAAAAGGTCCGAGACGATTTGTAAGCGCACTCACAACGAAAGCCGACGACATGAAGGCGAGCGTTGGAAGTGAAAGCAAGACGCCTGCAATCTGATGATCGATCCCGAAACTTTTCTCGATTGCCGGGAGCGCGCTGCCAAGTATTATTGAGGTAAATCCAAAGAGAAAAAAACCGTATGACGAAATCATGCTGAAAGCTTTCTTGGTTTCCATGAGAGAATTCTAACACGGCCAGCCGATACTTTGAAATGAAGGGATTCCCAAAGAAAACGCGGCCCCTGAGGCCGCGTTTTAGAAAGATATCTCCTTCACATGAAGAACGGTGTCACCGGGAAGAGAGAACCAAAGACCAGAGAAACTACAGCCATGAGCTTTATTAGAATATCCATTGAGGGTCCAACCGTATCCTTGAGGGGGTCTCCTACGGTGTCACCTACAACAGCCGCTTCATGGGTTGGAGTTCCTTTTCCTCCGTACTCGCCGGTTTCGATAAACTTCTTGGCATTGTCCCATGCCCCACCTGAATTGGCACTGAAGATGGCTATCATTATCGCGCTTGAAAGTCCACCCACCAGCAAACCGGCAACTGCCGAGCGGCCAAAGAGAAATCCGATTATGAACGGTGAAGCAATCGCGACCACACCGGGAGTAAGCATTCTGCTAACGGCTCCCTTTGTAGTTATCTCTATACATTTCTTGTAGTCAGGCACCGCCTCGCCAGTTCTGATTCCCGGATTCTCTTTGAACTGTCTGCGAATCTCCACTATCATGAGGTTGGCCGTATCGGCTACCCCCTTGATCAACAATGAAGTGAAGAAGAAGGGAAGCATTCCGCCAATTAGGATCCCGATTAGTGTGTACGGTTCTACGAGGTTGATTACGGGATTGTTCACAATCTCATTTGCAGTCCCTGCAGAGCCCCATATGTATGAGACTATCAACGCCAGAGCGGCAAAGGCTGCAGAACCTATGGCGAAGCCCTTGCCTATTGCAGCAGTCGTGTTGCCGACAGAGTCCAATCTGTCTGTCAGCTTTCTGACCTTCGGATCGAGATTGGCCATCTGAGCGATTCCACCCGCGTTGTCCGCTACCGGTCCGTAAGAGTCTACTGAAACAATGTATCCGACAAAGGAAAGCATTCCAAGTGCAGCGATCGCGATTCCATATACACCGGCAGACCAGTAAGCACCAAGAATTGCCATTGCTAGTGTTATCACGGGCCAGAGCGTACTGCCCATTCCAAGCGCGAGACCGCCTGTAATATTGATTGCTACGCCGCTTTGAGTATCCTTGGCGAGCTTTCTTGTCGGTTTGTAATGATCGGAAGTGTAGTACTCACTGAGCTTGGAGATGATTATCCCCGCAATCAGTCCCGAAGCTATTGCAAAGAACAGTCTCCACCTTGAAACGAATTCGGGATTGATTATGAAGGTGTCCTTGAAAGGATAATCCGGTGCTGCAATTCCGATTACAATCGCCACGAATCCGAGAACAAGAGCCCCGGTAAATAAGTTCCCGAAACTCAGACTCTTCTGTGCATCCTTTGTTTTCATATTTGCTACTACCAGCACACCGATCAGCGAGGCAAGCACGCCTGCTCCGGCAATAAGAACGGGAAGGATAATCAGTCCATAATACTGAGCCTCTGTCATCGTTCCATGATCTGCAAACTTCATGAAGATCGCCAGTACTATCGCAGATACTATCGATGCAACGTACGACTCCAAAATGTCTGCACCGAGACCAGCGACATCTCCCACGTTGTCACCGACGTTGTCGGCGATAGTTGCTGGATTCTTGGGGTCATCCTCTTCAATATGTTCCTCAATCTTCCCCACAAGATCGGCACTCATATCGGCGGCTTTCGTATACATGCCTCCGCCCACCCTGTCGAACAGAGCTATCAGACTAGCACCGAGAGAATAGGAACTGATGATCATTACTCCATCTATATAGGAGATCCTCCCGAATGCTTTTGAGATATCTGTGATGCTCTCGAATAGGAACGAGCTCTTGAAAACCAGCATCACAATCGCCAGACCGGTCAAAGAGAAGCCCGCGACGGCAAGCCCCATTACTGAACCGCTTGAAAAGGCTACCTTGAAGGCGCTTGAGAGTCCGCTCTCTGCTCCGGCTGCCACCCTTGCATTAGCTCTTGTTGCCGCATACATTCCTATTACTCCTGCCAATTCAGAGACAAGAGCCCCGAATAGCAAGACTATCGGATATTTGAACGACTGAAAGATAATCCCGAGAGCGGCAGCCAGAATTACCGCCACAAGAAATATCTTTCTTGCTTCTTCTCCAAGGAATGCAGAGGCACCTTCTTGAATATACTTAGAGAGCTCTTTCATCCTGTCACTACCTTGCGAAAAACTAAGCGTTCGTCTCAACATGATGAAAGCAAAGATTGTAGAGATCATCCCTGCTACAAGTGGTAAGTACAATGAGTTCATTTCTTCTCCCTCCTAGTTACTTCTATATTGCAGCCTAATTGTGGCTAAAAATTCCAGCTAACATCCCATCGTTCAAAACAGTCTTTCGGCAACTTCTCCACAAAATCGTGTCCGCTTCTGAAGACATATCTATTTCCTATCATAGGTCTTGACCTGCCGCCTTTCTGCCTGAGTATGTAAAGATAATCTTTTGCTCTCGTAACAGCCACATAGAAAATTCTCTCTTCTTCGCTTAATGAACCCTCGATTATGGCCATGGAATTGGGAAAATCACCGGGATTGACGGCAAGAATAAAGACAACTTCCCATTCCAGTCCCTTCGCTTGATGAACTGTGGTGAGAACGACAGACGGCTGCTTCTCCGCCGACTCTCGCTCGATGTCGATTTTTTCGCTGACAGCAAGGTCCTCGAGGAGGTCGGAGATCGATTTGTACCGTCCTGCTATTTCGATCATCCTCTCAACATCCATCCTTCTTTCTCTGGCATCTTGAAACTTCTCGTCCAAGTAGTCGCCGTAGAAATCCGTATAGAATCTCCTGATTATCTCCGAAGGAGGTTCTTCTTCGCCAATGTCGCCGAAGATACTGACCATTTTATCCAGCTTAACACGGTTGCTCACATGAGAACTCACAACATCGACCGGCTTGTGACCGTCATTCACGGCAGCTGTTATTCCCTGGATTATTTTTAGCGAGGTTGTATTACCTACGCCTGGAAAAAGTCTTAGAAACCTTCCCCATGAGATTTGATCCAGCGGGTTTTCAATTACTTTCAGCACCGCCAGAATATCCTTCACATGAGCAGTCTCTGTAAATCTCGGCCCAGAGTAGAGCGTGAAATTCATCTTCCTTTTGTCCATCTCCATCTGGAGTTCCAGTGAATGATAATGAGAACGATACAAGACTGCTATGCTTTCAGGGTCTATCCCATCGTCTATATGTTCCTGTATTCTTTGAGCCACAAACGATGCTTCTTCAAGGTTGTCCCAGGTCTCGGCGACAACTGGAATCGGGCCATTCATCCGAACGGCCCTAAGTTGCTTCTCAATCGAGTCTTCAGGGACTATAGTATTGATTAGCTCAACGATTTGAGGGGTGGAACGGTAATTGGTCTGTATCTTGAAGATCTTGGCGTCCTTTGCAGCAAGAAAGTCATAGACGTTCTCAAACCTCGCGCCACGGAAAGAGTAGATAGATTGAGCGTCATCTCCTACAACGATCAGGTTGCCATGAACAGAAGAAAGCATCTCCACAAGTCTGAACTGAAGAACGTTGGTATCCTGAAACTCATCGACCAAAACCCATCTGAACCTTTCCGACTCCTTCTTCAAGATAGCGGGATTCTCATTAAAAAGCTTGAGAGCCTTCAGAAGGAGATCGTCATAGTCTACACAGTTCTGACGAGTCTTCTCCTGAACATATCTCTTCCAGATCTCCTCAATCTCATCGTACGAACCTAGAAACTTCCTGTTCTTTCTTACTGTCGACTCTCTCAGGGAGGAAAGAACATTGACCGAGTACGAATAGATGCTCTGTAATACACCGGCAGAGGGGAGAGTCGAGCTGTTGATTCCCTTCCTCTCCTCGAGAAGTTCTGTCCTGCAATGTTTTATCAGATCCTTGGCATCCTCTCTATCAAGGATCGTGAAGTTTTCCATCAACTCGGCCGCTCTGGAATACTTTCTCAAGAAATAGTTGCAGACATGGTGGAACGTGCCTGAAAGCATTCCATGAAGATTCGATCCGCTAGTCCGTCTTGCTCGATCAATCATTTCCCTAGAGGCCGCGCGCGTAAAGGTAACAAGAAGGATATTTTGCGGACTTATAGAGCTTGATACAAGGTGTGCGATCTTGTATGTTATAACCCTTGTCTTTCCAGAACCAGGGCCCGCAACTATTAATGAACGTCCGTTTGATTCGACGACAGCCTTCAGCTGCTCCTCGTCGAGTCCTTCACTTAGAAATCCGGGAATTTCAGAACTTTTGAGAGTATATTTCTTCATCGACCACAGCGGCCCCCTTCTGCTAAGATTTTACCATAACGGAGAAATGGCTTCACTCAGACTCTACTTGATTCGGAGGGATTGATGAACAACGAAACCGGTGGTGTAAGACAGATTGTTGTCTCTCTTGTTCTGTTACTGGCAGTGTTCGTAATTGGAATCGCAGGATACTCGATAATTGAAGGCTATAACCCGATCGACTCCTTTTTCATGATAATGATAACGATATCGACTGTTGGGTACAGCACGCCCACTGATCTCTCTCAGTCGGGAAAGATATTCACGAGTCTGATTATTCTGGCCAGTATTACGATAGTTGTGTATGCAGTCTCCAACATTACTGCCTTTCTTGTAGAAGGGCGTGTGAATAAGATGATCAGGAGGAGAAGGATATTGAAGACCATTCAGAAGCTCGAAAATCATTACATAGTAATCGGGGCGGGAGACTTGGGGTCTACAATCGCTCATGAGATGTGCAAGAGAAACAACGATGTGGTGGTAGTAGAAAAGAACGAAGAAAGGCTCAGGGATCTTACAACAAGAGAGGGAGGAAAACTCATCTATATCTCGGGAGATGCTACCGAAGAAGAGACTTTGAAGAATGCCGGGGTTGATACTGCCCAAGGGCTGCTCGCCTGTCTACCCGATGATGTGGACAACATATTCGTTGTCCTTACGACTAGAGGAATTAACAAGCAGATGAAGATTATCTCCAAGGTTACCCACCGCGAAAACATAAACAAACTCACCTATGCTGGCGCCGACAAAGTAATCCCGATTCAGGAAATCGGCGCATATAGAATGGTGTCAATGATGCTCAATCCAACTATAACAGGATTTCTCGACAGCATTTCTCAGTCCGGGTCACTTCAGATGCGCTTTGAAGAGGTCAAGGTACCCTACACTTTCGCTAAAGAGGGGATGTCGCTGGAGGCTTTGAAGATCCCGCAAAAAACCGGCTTGATAGTCATTGCAACAGTCAAGGATGGAGTCAGCAAGTTCAACCCAAGCGCTTCTACAATAGTCAAGCCGGGAGACAGTCTTATGGTGCTCGGCGAGCACGAGCAAGTTGTTAAACTTCAGACTCTGCTAAACGCCGGCCTGGAGGATTGATTGCTGAGTAAGACACCGTCCAGAGATTCCGAAAGGAACTAACCGGGCCTTTCTGAACAATTATCGGTTGATAGAGATTTCCAGACTCTCACAGACAAGATCACTCTTAATCATACACTTGGTTCTGAATAGGAGGAATGAAAATGGCAGACAAAGCGATAAAGTATTCGGCAAAAGGAGTGGACTTCGCACCCGGAGTGAAGGGATTCTCAGCGAAGGCCGTGGAGATAAAATCCCCATTCTCAGGGAGACCTGAGGCCCACAAGTATCAGCACGACCTGTATGTTGTAATTTCGGGAACTGCGAAGGTAAAGACTGGAGAGCTCAGCGGTGAGATCAAAGAAATCTCCGATGGCGAGTACAGGAGTGACGAAATGATTGTCGAAGAAGAACACGTCCTGCAAATAGGTGATTCACTGCTCATTCCTACCGGGGTAGGCCACTCGCTAATCGTCGAATCCGGCTCCTATTCACAATGGGTCTTCAAGATCGACAAGCAGTAACCTGGTCGCGGTGAAGAACCGTCCTTCGTTGTCCGTCCAAAATCATGGACCCGTCCTTCGTCAAGACCCAAGCCCAGATCCTGACCAGGATCATTGTCAGGATGACGTGAAGGGTCTGTCATCCCGTGATGCAACTGCACGGGATCTCGCATTTAGCAAGAACCGCTCTACGCTTAAGTCAAGGACCCGCTGATCGCTGTGAAGACAACGTTGTCCGTCCAAGAAAAAGAATTTGTTCTTCGTTCCAGAGCGAGGATCTGTTCTTCGTTCCTAGCTCCGCTGAACGCTGAAAGAGCCGAGAAAGAGCATTTAGGAGAGTTCGCTGCGCTCACGAGAAGACGAGAGCGACCGTCTTGCGCTCTCTCCTCTTCTCACACTCCTTAACCAAGAACGAATAACCTGGACGCGCAGTGTCGGAACGAAGAATTGCTCTTTCCAAGAACAGTTCCTAAGGCTCTTGCCAGACCCTAGACCCCACAACCCTAGACCCGGTCATCGCTCTCTCTTGCGTCTCGGAGGACTGTGAACGGCTAACGGAGAACCTTGTCTAATGTGACTGGCCTGAGTTAGTGACCGACCACTTTTTGTCTTCTGCTTTGCGCCTGTGAGAGGGCTTCCCCCTCTTCGGGCGAACAGCCGTTCGCCCCTACAAGAAGAATATGATTCTGAATGGGATCACAAATAGAGAAGATCGGCCTGCGTAGCAGACTGGATTTGAGGATCTTTCCCCGCGAAGCGGGCCTTGCGTCCACTGATGCTCTTCAGTGCATTGCGTCCCGCCGCAGGCGGCGTTGCGTTCATTTTCATCGTACAACTTCCCGAACTCGCTTTGTAGGTTATAATTATCCAGGAGGTGAGAGCTATGGCAAGCACTTACAGAAGAGAGATGTTGGAGTCAGAGATATTGAAGGTTCTCACGGTAGCTCTATCATCTTACACCAGCGAAAAAGACTCACTGGGCATGGCTTCCATTGTCAGGGTCGAGCTAACCAAAGACAAACGGTTCGCAACCGTGTACGTGAGTCTAATGGGCCCCGATGACAAGAAGAAGAAGCTCGTTAAGAAACTGAACGAAGACAAGGGGTTCTTTAGAACTGCCATTGCAAAGAACATCAGGCTTTTCAAGGCCCCCGAGATTCGTTTTAAGGAAGACACGGGAATTGAGGCAAGCTTGAGAGTGGCCAAACTGCTCGAGCAGATCGAAAAGGAGAAGAACGACACGGAAAATGAATGACGGAATCGTACTTGTTGACAAGCCAGTCGGCGTGACTTCTCACGATGTTGTCAACTTTCTTCGAAGAAAACTGAATACAAAGAAGATAGGCCATGCGGGAACGCTCGACCCCTTTGCCAGTGGGCTTCTCATAGCCGGAGTGAAAAAAGGGACGAGAGTGCTTGAGTACTTTCTCGACATGGACAAGACATACAGGGCAGAGCTCGAACTGGGACGAATAACGGACACATTTGACAATACGGGGAAGACGGTTGAAGAGAGAGAAGTTCCTGCGCTTTCCGAGGATGAGATAGTTTCTGTCTTGAAGTCCTTTGAAGGGGAGTATCTTCAGGTGCCTCCCGCATACTCTGCCAAGAAGTACAACGGAGAAAGACTTTACAAGCTTGCACGGGAGGGAAAGATCATCAACCTTCCGCCAAGAGCGGTAAGAGTGTATTCAATGACAAATATAAGCTATTCGAGAGAAAGGATTACCTTTACTGCGAGAGTCTCAAAGGGAACCTACATAAGGTCGCTGGCGATGGACATAGGCTATAAGCTCGGCTGTGGAGCGACTACTACAAACCTCCGCCGGACCTCGCAAGGAAGGTTTTCAGTCGACAGCGCTTTTCAGATCGACGATGTCTCCCAGATCTCAATCATTCCGCTGGAAGAAGCGGTTGACTTTCTTCCCGGCCTGCTCCTAAGCGATTCCGAGACCATGAACGTGCTGCTTGGCCGACAGATCTACGCCAGCGGAGTTGCCGGTATCCTGGGCAAATTTGCCAAGGATGAGATAATACGCATTGTTGGAAGCGACGAGCACCTTGTTGCGATAGCTAGATCCGAACGCACCTCCTCATTCGTAAAAACTCTACTTAGGAGGGGTTCTGTCGAGAGAGTGGCAAAACTCGTGAAGGTTCTCGGTGCCTGATATGTATGCAGCTTGCATTGGCAATTTCGATGGCGTTCATCTCGGTCACAGGGCAATCATGCAAAGGACTGTGGATCTTGCCGAAGATCTCGGTCTGCAAAGTGTCGCGATTTCGATTGTCTATCCCTGGGGATACTACTTCCCGAATTTTCCCGGAATTATCTACCCGGTCACGCACCGTCTCGAGCTGATTCTGTCATCTGGCATCGAAAAGGTAATGACGGCCAACATGTCGGAGATAAGATATCTCGAGCCTGAAGACTACATTTCAAACCTGATAAAGCAGGGTGTGAGAGTCGTTGTAGTCGGTAGCGATTTCACCTTCGGAAACGGCGCAAAAGGAAATGTGGGTCTCCTGAAGAAGCTCTCAGAAGAGAGAGATTTCAGGGTTGAGATAGTCCCCGATGCTATGCTTGACAACAGAAGAATAAGCTCAAGCTGGATAAGAGAGGCTCTCGCCAAAGGCGATATCGCCCTGGCCAACTCTCTCCTCGGGAAGAATTACGCTATAAGGGGAATCGTCTACAAAGACAAGCAGCTGGGGTCGAAGATCGGCTTCCCGACCGCAAACATATACAGGGGCGACGAAAGACTGGTGACGCCGAAATCAGGAGTCTACATTGTCAGATCCCGAATAGATTCAAGAGATTACTTTGGTCTGCTGAATGTGGGTTTCAGACCAACAATAAACACATCGGAGGAAGTCAAATACGAAGTCTACTTCTTCAACTATTCCGGAAACCTCTACGAGAGAAAGCTCGAGCTGGAAGTCCTCGAATTCATCAGGCCGGAGCTAAAATTCGAATCCGTCGACAAACTGATAGAACAGATCAGACATGATGAAAAAGTCTCAAGACGCTGGCTTGAGATCCACTCAGACATGCTCTGAGAAGAACGACGAGATCGCCCCGAAGAACTGAGGCCTCCTCTCTTCGTCGGCAAACATTTCGTGCTTTCCACCGGGGATCTCGAGTATTTTCTTCTCGGTTTCTATCTTCTCGTATAGCTCCTGAGCACCGACAGGATCGACAACCCTGTCTGCCGAACCGTAGACGATCAAGACAGGGACCTTGATCTTTCCCGCATTCGCCATCGCCATCTCAATACTCTCTTCAAGACCGAAGAAGAGATTCGGCGACACCCGGTCGTGGACATACGGATCTTCGATGTATCGCTTAACGGCCCTTTCATTGTGAGAAAGATCTGAAGGAGTGAATCGAGACGAACTGCTGAAAGTGGTCTTCGGCGCGATTCTTCTGATAACGGAAATCAGAGGGAGCAGATTCCTTACAGAATCCTTTGCAGAAAACAGATGCGGCGCACTGAGAGCAACCGCCTTGAAGGAGTTTGGATACTCCTCAACGACCCTAGCGGCGATAAGCCCGCCCATGCTGTGGCCGAAAAGAAAGACTGGAAGATCGGGCTGAACCTTTTTCACATCGTCCGCAAGCTGCTTCACAGCGGAAGTGAAGTCGCCGAACGACTTGATGAAGCCTCTCGTTCCTGCCTGCATGCCGTGCCCGGCAAAGTCTGTAGCGAACACACCGAAGCCTCTCCTATTAAGATAAGAAGCAAACCCGTCGTATCTCCCGCTATGCTCTCCTATCCCGTGACATATAACAACGTTCGCTTTAGCGTCTAGAGAAAACCACCGTCTGATAAACACCGAAACACCTCCTCGAAATGATTATATCTCTTAAGCAGGGGTGTTTACAAAAGCGGGAGACCATGATAATATTATTTCTGTTCGGCCCCATAGGATAACGGCTAGTCCACCGGATTCTCAGTCCGAAGGTCGGGGTTCGATTCCCCGTGGGGCTGCCATTTCCAAAACCGTTCCATTTGCTCCGAAATCGGTTAGAGTCTCCCGAAAGGGAGATTCTTCATTTTTAAGTGCTGCACTTCAACCCCCGCTCGAGCGATCAAACTGGACCTCATCTCCTCCGTCTCCCGCTCTCTCATTATCCCGTGGTTTTTAACCAAGAACCTGGACACGAAGTGTCGGAACGATGAATTGCTCTTTCCAAGAACAGTTCCTAAGGCTCTTGCCAGACCCTAGACCCCACAACCCTAGACCCGGCTCATACGCTCTCGGTCTGACCCTTGGTTATTGG
>NZ_DIXC01000048.1 GCF_002435945.1 Mesotoga sp. UBA6090 | reverse complement strand
CCTCTAGTCTTTGTCTTTCCTCCAGCTGAAGGTTCTCTACCTTTGGATTGCTCATGAATCTGCATGCGCTCTTTGTTTCAGACCAACCTTCAAAGCTTTCCGGAATGCTGTTTTCACTGTTTCACACAAAAGCCTCTGAGATACTCTTCAATCTCTTGTTCAACCTCTTGTCACCAAAATCGCTTTCTTCAAACTCATCACTTATCCCAATCACTGAGATCACTTCCATACCGCATTAAAAGAAGAATTCACAATGTTCGCCAATCTATACTCTTAATCTATCACTTCGCTTGCCTTTTCTCCAATACTTGTGGGTAATGATGAGGCTTATAGAGAGCGGTGAAAGTACAAATCATGTTGCTTCACCGAATGAAGCCCTTTCCTTCTGATCAGGCAATGGGTACTTACGTTGCACTTGACTCTTCTCTCTTCTGATTTCTTGCATCTCGATCTTAGAATCGACACCCTCCGCCACTATGTGGCCCTCCTCCCTGAAGTACTTAAGATCTGGATCATCTGGAGCCGACCACAGCATTCACGCAAGAAGCGGCATATCAATGCAACTTAACTCACTGACTTATTGGTGATGACAAGCTTTCTAAGAGCTGAGGATGCCCATTCGTTTTAGTGATAGTCTCATTTTCTTAATTATCTTGGTCTCTTTTCTATCTATGACAGTCAGCGATAACGGTATATAATATCTTTGACTAACCGGTCAGTCAGGAGGTCTAAATTGAAATCTTCAGATTTCAACGAGGCTCGAGAAAGAATAATAAAATCATCGATAGAGTTGTTTTCTCAGAAGGGATTTCACGCGACAACTGCAAGCGAGATAGCGGAAGCTGCGGGGGTAACCAAAGGTCTCATATACTATTACTTCAATAGCAAGGAAGAGATTCTGAGCCACCTTGTGGATTCTCTGCTAAGAGATGCGACGACGATAGCGATGGACTTCGTTCAGGCAAGTATTATCCAGATGATCAGAGATGGCGAGCTAGATATAGAGCATGACAGGATGAAGTTCATCGATGAAGATTCGGTGGCGCGTTTCCTGAAGAGGTCGCTCTTCTATTACGACAAGATACTCGACTATCTCATCGAGAACAGGCTAATTCTGAGAATATTGATGCACGAATCTTTGAAAGAAAGCAAACACCACGACTACCTTTTCAGACTGCTTGATCTATCAAGAGATTCCGAGGACAACCCGATTTTCAGATCTATTTCCGAGGCCGATAGTGACTTCAACTACTCGCCAGAAATGACACTTTTCAAATTCTTCTTCTCGATAATGCCGCTTGTAACCTTTGCGGCTTACTACGATGACTTCAAAAAGAAGAGTCTGATGAGTGATGAAGAATTGCGCAATTCCTTTCTTCAATCATTTCGAGTTGTTCTCTCTTCTCTGATAAGAGGGACCGAAATTTCGCTGAGGGCAGGAAATCCTAAACAATCTTGATCGGAGCTCGCCCGCGAGGAGATTTTACAAAGCTTTCTAGTGGGACTTACTTAGTTTGGAGACGATTCTCATCTGGAATGAACTATTAGACAGATGGATATGGTGGAGGGATACTGTGAGTTGGCACTTCATTGAGACAAAAGCGGTTACCGAAGAACTTGAAGTCGATCCAGAAATAGGCCTTAGTTTTTCTGAAGCTCAAGAACGTCTGGGCAAATACGGCGAAAACATTCTCCGCGAGGAGAAAAAGAAGACGAATCTTGAACGCTTTGTAGAGCAGTTCAAGGACGTAATGATAATCATTCTGATTGCTGCCGCAGCTATTTCGTTTCTTGTCTCGATCTTCGAAAAGGAAGGATTCTTCGAGCCGGTTCTGATAATGCTAATTGTCATCTTGAACGCTGTTATCGGTGTAATGCAGGAGAGTAAGGCAGAGAAGGCTCTTGATGCCCTGAAAAAGCTTTCCTCTCCAAACGCCAGGGTAATCCGTGACGGAGAACAGAAATTGGTTCGGGCATCGAAGCTGGTACCGGGAGATATTATCCTCGTTGAGGCCGGTGATCTCGTTCCTGCCGACGCAAGAATCCTTGAAAGCGCGAGTTTGAAGGTCGATGAGTCTGCCTTGACCGGTGAATCGGTCCCCTCCGAGAAATCGACAGATGCAATCGTTAAGGAAGAGGCTTCTCTCGGTGATAGACATAACATGGTTTTCTCAGGGTGCAGTGTCAGTTATGGAAGAGGGAAGGGCGTCGTCGTTGAGACGGGAATGAAAACAGAAATGGGAAAGATCGCAAGCCTGCTTTCTGAAGAAGAAGACACTCAAACTCCTCTTCAACAAAGACTAGCCGTTCTTGGGAAGTATCTTGGGATCGCTGCTCTTATTGCTTGTGCAGTGATTTTTCTTGTCGGGTTTATTGAAGGTATTCCAATAATGGAGATCTTCATGATCTCTGTTTCGCTCGCGGTTTCAGCGATACCGGAGGGGCTTCCGGCGATCGTGACCGTTGTGCTTGCTATTGGAGTCCAACGAATGGTTAAGAGGAACGCCATAATTCGAAAACTGCCCGCCGTAGAGACTCTCGGAAGCGCTACGGTAATCTGTTCAGATAAGACGGGAACTCTCACACAGAATAAGATGACCCTGGTCAAGGCCTTCTTGGCTGCTTCGTCAGTTACTGAGGAGATTAGCGGTGATAATTCGTCTGACATGAGGGACCTTTTGCTGTACGCAACGCTTTGTTCAGACGGCAGAGTCGTTATTGAGGATGGAGAAGAAAAGCACATCGGTGACCCGACTGAGACCTCTATAGTGCTTGCAGCCATGAGAAATGGGATACAGAAAGATGAGATAGAGAAGAAGTATCCAAGACTGGCCGAGATACCATTCGATTCAGAACGAAAGATGATGACAACTATTAACGCCATCGATGGAAAAAACGTGGTAATCGTCAAAGGTGCGATAGATTCAGTTGCCACAAGATGTACATCCGGAGATGTTGAAAAGGGGAAAGAGATCGCGGACGAAATGGGAAGCAACGCGCTTCGAGTTCTAGCCGTCGCCTCCAAAGAAATCCAGAAGATTCCAGAGACCCTTGATCCTGCTGAGATTGAGAGTGGTCTTACGTTCCTTGGTCTCGTAGGTATGATAGATCCTGCACGTCCCGAGGCGAAAGAGTCCGTCAGACTTTGTCGCCAGGCAGGGATCAGGCCAGTGATGATAACTGGCGATCACAAACTTACGGCTGCGGCTATTGCCAGAGAAGTCGGCATCTTGCTTGACGGAGATGAGGTTGTCTCCGGAATCGAGCTGTCTAAAATGCCTGATGATGAACTGGACAGCAGGGTAGGAAGTATTTCGGTCTATGCAAGAGTATCGCCGTCAGACAAGATCAGGATCGTTCATGCCTTGCAGAAGCGGGGTGAAGTCGTTGCAATGACGGGGGACGGGGTGAACGATGCCCCGGCCCTCAAAGCTGCCGATATCGGATGCGCGATGGGAATAACCGGAACCGATGTTGCGAAGAGCGCGGCCGACATGACGCTTACTGACGACAATTTCGCGACGATTGTGTATGCCGTTAAGGAAGGCCGCGGCATATACGACAATATCAGAAAAGTGGTCGGTTTCCTTCTGGGAACAAACATTGGAGAGATACTTACAGTCTTTACCGCCATGATGATCTGGAGAGAAGCTCCGCTGATATCTGCACAACTGCTCTGGATAAACCTCGTGACCGACAGCCTGCCAGCGATCGCGCTCGGTATGGAGCCAGTAGAGAAGGATATCATGAAAAGAAAGCCTAAACCCAAGAACGAAAGCATCTTTGCCAGGGGACTGGGACTTCAGGTTTTTCTTCAAGGAGCTATGTTTGCTATTCTCACTTTGATCGGCTTTGCGATTGGCTGGAAGCGCACCGGAGATGTTGTTGTCGGAAGAACCATGGCCTTTGTCATTCTTTCTTTGACTCAGATCTTTCACTCGTTCAATATGCGGTCAAGTCATTCGCTGTTCAGAATCGGGATCCTTTCAAACAAAGTGCTATCTCTTGCAGTGCTAACATCGCTGGCGATGGTAGCTGTCGTTGTTTTTATCTCTCCTTTCGCCACAATTTTCGGATTGGCTCAACTGGAGACGCCGATGTACGTTCTGGCCCTCCTTCTCTCGCTGGTGCCTATTCCCGTAATTGAGATTGCGAAGTTGATTGGACTAATTCGCCACAAGCATTGACAGATATGAAGCTACCTGTATCTGGGTCGGCTTTGCTCTCAAGTTTCTTCGTGCGACTCTGATCCATTGGGCGTACCTTCCAGCTGGGGTCTTAACTTTACTATTACTGGCTGCTATTAGATTGCGACTCAGATTCCCGAATCCCGGTTTTGTTTCGAGAAGGGCCGTGATTGTCGGGTACAATGTATCAACAGCATTCTCTCTCAGCAACAAGATACTCTCCACAATGGGAATGGCTTCACCAAAAAACGTCTCTAAACCCAATGAATTGAGCTTCTGAAAGCACGGTAGTGGCAACATTCTGACTTTCATTTTCTTTTTTTCGCTGTATTGGCTATTTTTAGAACTTCAACTGATAAAGTCGGGGGTCGATTACGGAGAGATATACCAAAACTCGGTCCTATTTGTTCAGGCAATTATGAGCAGCCTGGACTGAGCTTCCTGTTTTTTTCACTGGCAAGTTCACTCTGCAGAATTTAGTGATAAGGGAAAACAGTCAGGAGATTCGTTTCTATCCTTTATAAGGTCAGTCATTCCTTCTTCTGTAAACCCCGTTCGTCTTAAGTTGTCTGTTCCAGTATTTGTCGAAAATGCCGATCGGGGAAAGCACCAGGGCGATCGCTTTGGCAGCCAATGGTATTCTCTCTGGATCGGCGATTCTTCCGAGCAGATCTTTGTCTTGCTTACCGGTCTTTCCATATATCTCTCCGAGCTTCCGATATCTCTGAAGTATCTGTGAATCTTCAGAAAGAAATCTCGCTCCTTCCATCCCTCACCTGCTGATACATCCCGCATAGTTTGCTCTTAGTCTTCCTGTAAGCTTCATTAGGTATCTTTCGATAAATCTTAGGTTCAGAGTCTCAGGGAAACCGCACTGGATGGAAAACAAGAACTCTTTTTCCGATAACTTCCCTTTCAAATTGTATATGGACTCAAACAGCCCCATCACCAAGCCTGGCATGCTGTCGACATACAAGGGGAAGGCGAAGAGAACCTTATCGGCAACGGCGATTCTTTCTGTCACATCAGAGAGGGCAGAATGCTCTACGATCAGGTTCACAACTTCTAGCTGGAGATTGTTCTGGAGAGAGGCTTTTATTCAACTCAAGAAGTGATTCGCAATTACGAGTGAGTTGCTCCTGTTCCCTCTAGGTGATCCATTAATGATTAGTAATCGCATATGCGACCCCCTTAGGCGGCCTTTCAACGGAATCGAAGAAGACAAGACTGGATACCATCTCAATTGCCACCCGTTCATAAATCGCCTGAACTATTTCCAGATCCTCTTCGTCTGTATCGATTTCTTTCTCGATCAGGACACCCAAGAGCGGGCAAGTCTTGTAGCGCTTCTTGTGGTGGATCTTGCCGGCTCTTATGGTGAAATAGGGATGGACGATCGGGATCATTTTGTCGATTGCTTTCTTAAGAATCTATGTGGTAAAGCCAAGAACGAGCGGTGAGGCAAAAAGAAGCAGGTCGGAATTTACTGCAGGCCCGTCTGTTTTTGACTGTGTCATCTGGAACAATTCATTCTCCAGGAGTTTCGACCCAGCATACAAAACATCCCATACACTGCTTGATCTGCAAATCTCTCAGCTTAAAGAATTGAATCTCATTCTTCATCTTTGAAAGAGATTCAACTAGCTTTTCCAGGCACTCTTCAAAAGTGCCGCTTTCCTCACTGGCGCCGTTCAGAATTGTGATCTTCATTACATTAAGCCCCTTTCAAATATCACAGCCGAACCACTTTCAGCCGATTCATAAAAAGCGTCAAGGAGGCTCTGAACGAGATATGCCTGTTCAGGAGTGGGTAATTCAGCACTCCCTCCCCGGCAGCGATCGAAAAATGCTCCTAACGATCTCACATAGCAGTTTTTATCTTCTGCAAATGGAAGAGAGATATCTGCCAGCTCACCGTGAATTTGAGTGAATACTTCAGGTGGAAAGACCGTGGCGCCTGCCCTGTCGCCGAAGATCTGAAGATTCATGGTGGAACGATCCTTCATGTTCAATGCGAAAGCCGTTTTCAGAATCAATGATGCTCCGTTCGCGAATTTCACGAACCCAAAAGCCGAATCCTCAACATTGAATTTACCCGGGTCCCAGCTGCCCATCAAGCCGACACCTTTTTTGTTACCTATCTTGCAGTAGGTGCTGGCCATTACGCTTTCGGGTTCGGGGAAGTCCATCATGAAGAGGGCGAGATCGAGCATGTGCACTCCGATATCCATCAGGGGTCCTCCGCCCTGCATTTCCTTACTTGAGAAGGAACCCCAGCCGGGTATTCCGCGCCGTCTCAAGCAGCTCCCCTCGCAAAGATAGACTTCGCCAAGATCGCCGTTATCAACGAACTTCTTGATAGCGATTGCCTCGCTTCTGTACCGGTAGTTGAAGTTGAAAGAAAGAATCCTTCCTGCTTTCCTCGAAGCGACCGTCATCTGGCGGACCTCTTCCTTGTTCATAGCGGGAGGTTTTTCACAGAAAACATGGCAACCTGTTCTGAGTGCGGTTACTGTGGCAGCTGCATGAAATCTATTCGGCGTACAGACAAGTGCTGCATCTGGCTTGAGAAGCGAAAGCATCTCCTCGTAATCGTGGAAAGCCCGTTCTACACCGAATTTGGTCGCCAGTCTTTCGGCTCTCTCCGCCACAATGTCTGCAATCCCGACAAGATCGAATTTCTCCCTCATTGACGAAAGAATGGGCAAATGTGTAACCTCGACTATCTGCCCTGCACCGACTATCGCAACCCGGAGTCTGTCGTTTCTCATATATCAGCGTTCCCAACAATGCTTCTTATGAAGCAACAGGATTCTCTGTAACTCTCGATCGGGTCGTCTCCAGTAACCCTGCATTCAAAGACCACGTTCCCGCTGTAATCGATTTCCGAAAGTGCAGAAAAGAAATAATCAAAATCAAGATGGGCCTGGCCCGGTTGATAGCGGTTGCTGTCGGCTATATGTACGTGCGCAATATACTCCTTGTTCTGCACAATGCTTTTACGAAGATCGGCCTCTTCTATATTCATATGAAAAGCGTCAGCGGTAAGTCTGACATTCGAAAATCCGCCCATCTCTATCAGTTCCGCGGCAGATTGCAGGGTGTTAAGCATGTGATCTTCATACCTGTTAAGTGGCTCGAGATAGATAAAGGTGTCCGTTTCTGCAGCTATTTTGTTCAAGCTTTCGAGGGAGTCGAGCAGAACGGCTGTATCTTCTGAATCAGTTCTAGGAGGGACCATAGGTGGAAGTCTCTTCGAAAACATTCCCCAGGCGGCAGGTACGACTATTCCCTTTCCACCAATTTTAGATAGAGCCTTCAAAATTTCTCCGATGTCTTCTATTGCCTGCTTACGTTTGTCCTGGGAAAAATCGCCGATCCAACCACGATAACCGCCGCAAGCGCTTGTAACAGGAAGGCCGGTGGAACGAACGGCCGCCTTCACTTCGGCGAGCTTTTCGATCAAGAGCCTTCCATCTATCTCGAAGCCGTCGAATCCCAGCTTATACACGAAACTTAGTTTCTCCTCCATTCTTGAAGGAAAGAACTCCTTGTCTTGAGTGATCAGCTTCATATATTCCCCCTTTCACAAGTTCGTCATTAACCGTAAATTCAATGAGTCTTACTGATCCAACCAGATGTATAATAGCTATTTATTTCCTCTTGGAGCCCGCCATTTTTCACATCTTTTTCTCTGAAATTCGATCATTTATTTCCCCAGTTCACAAATCGGTCTCATTATCACAGATACCCAACTGTATGTTTTGAAGCGCGTTTCCAACCGTGTGTCCTGTTCATAATCGAACGGTCTTGTTTTCTGATCAGATCACGGAATTTCTCCAGCAAGTCTGCCTTTTCTAATTGAGATTATACAAAGGAGTTTCTTAGTATTCAAAGACTACACACCCTCCGCTACTGCTAGCTCTCCTCCCTCGAGGGAGAATCTATAATCAAGATCATGAGAGGCCAACCACAGCATTTGCAGATAACTGCCGATCGACTTCCCGACTTATGGATGATCATGAGCCTTCAAAAGGCCACTCCGAGCTTGATGCTCAGCTCGGGACTTGTATCGACGTACTTGCAGTAGGCTTCGGCGGACTCTTCAAAGCTGACGACGGGGTTGACGATTTCATCGCCGCGAAGAGAACCTGTGCATATCATCTCCCAGCAGACTCTTTCCACTCTCTTTCTGTTCCACCTCGGATAGTCAGGTCCCGGTTCACTTGCTGCACGGGAGAAGATCAACCGCCCATAATTGTAATGGGCTTCACGTCCAAAACTGATGCCCCCGAGAAACTCCTTTGCCCAGGCAACGTACGAAATTGTTCCCCCGTGAGCAAGACCTCTGAGGGCCGATTGCAGAGCAGAAGGAGCTCCGCTTGTCTCGATTATGCAGTCTGCACCGGTCTTAACGGTGAGCCTCTTGATCTCAAGTCCAACATCGCACGCTTTTGGATCTAAAGCAAAATCCGCACCTGAGTTCAGCGCAACCTCCCGTCTGACTTCAATAGGGTCGACTGCTATCACGGGGCTGGCCCCGATCTTCTTCGCGAGTTGGACAGCCAGCAGTCCTATGGCTCCAAGTCCGATTACTGCAACATGGTCACCCGGTCTCACGTTCCCGTCTCTGATCCCAGACAGAGCAAACTGAGCTGGATCATAGCACACGGCGCTCTTCCAGGAGACGGCTTTAGGAACTCTCAATAGACGGTGATTGCCTAAGGCGTTGACAATTTGAGTCTCGCGAATTCCTCCGTAAGAACAGACCCTCTCACCAACACTGTAGTCCTTCACATCCACACCCTTTGCAACAATTTTACCTACCCACATATTGCCGAGATTCCAGGAACCGAACTCAACTCCCTTTCTCTGATCCGGTGATCGGGGAACTAAAAGCTTCCAGTCGTCATCGTAACGTTCGTCTATAAGCGGACTCTCGCCTCTGAAATCAGCTATCTCCGAACCGTGCTTTGGAGAAGCGAACTCGACTTCAACCATAACCTCGTTCGCCGCTATCTTCCTGTCCCGGTATTCAACAATCTCCGCTTTTCCTGGCGCAGTTGCAACAAGCATTCTTGGCATTTCCCCTTACCCCCTGTTCAAAAACTGTTTTCCCGTTTCGATTATTATCCCATACGACAAACTACATGCTTCGTTTCCTGAAGACAATTCCAAGAATTTAAGAATCGTAAGTGTTTTTGGGGCAACAGGGAAAGCATTGAATGTGTTGAAGGAAGCGATGCAGCCGACGGTTTTTTCCAGTTGCTTCTTTTTTGGCCGTAACCTGCCAAGCTTGAATCCAGGCTCTATTTAGAGCTTCCCATTGTAAGGCCTCGAACGAGGTCATTTTGCACAAGCAGACCGAAAACGATCATAGGGAGTACGGTGATTACTGCCGCTGCGCTCATTACTCCCCATTCTATGTTTCTTTCACTTACGAACATGTTGACCAGAACGGGTAGAGGTCTGGTGTCTCTGCCTGTAAGAACCAGGGCAAACAGGAACTCGTTCCAGGCGATGAGGGCGCACAGTATGGACGTGGCCGAGAGTCCAGGCATGACGAGGGGGATGACAACTCTCCTCAACGACTGAAATCGCGTGCACCCATCTATCATGGCAGCTTCTTCAAGAGAGGTGGGGATCTCCTGAAAGAAACCGCGCATCATCCAGATCGCGAACGGGACGCTGAAAAATGAAAGCGCCAGGACAATAGGAAGGTAAGTATTCGAGATTCCCAGATATCTGGCGATCATGAAGAAGGGCAGGACCATGACGATCGGCGGCGTCATTCTTGCTAGCAGGACGACAAAAGCGATCGTGTTTGCATGTTTCCAGTCAAACCTTGCCAGAGCGTAAGCCGCCGGTACCCCAAGCAAAAGGGCTATGACTGTCGAGAAAAACGTTATGATAACACTGTTGATTAGAGAACTGACAAACTCGGAATTTCCGAAGAACTTCGCGTAATTCTGGAAAGTAATACGTGCCGGGAACCACTTGGGTGGCATCGAGAACTGGTCGGCCTCAAACTTGAAAGAGGAAAGTAGTATCCATGCCAGTGGTACCAGAGTCCAGATTAGCGCCACTGCTATGACTACAAAGACCACTATTCTAGTAAAGAGTTTCCTCCTAAGCATAGTTCTTTCCACCACCTATTATCTTCATGTACAGTATCGTGAAGACCACAGCTATTGCAAATGTCAGCATGTTAATTGCCGATGAAAAGCCAACATCGTACGATTGAAAGGCAGTTCTGTAACCGTAGAAGGCGAGAGTCTCTGTAGCAGTTCCGGGCCCTCCTCCAGTCATTATAAATACAATATCGAAGACGCGCAGAGATGTAAGGGTCCTTATTACCACTGCGACCAGTATCGAAGGCCTGAGAAGCGGCAGCGTTATGTAATAGAATCTCTGAAGGGAACTTGCTCCATCCACAAATGCTGCTTCATACGGTTCGTAAGGGATTGATTTTAGCCCTGCAAGCAATACGAGAGTCACAAATGGAATGTACTCCCACGCATCGGCAACAATCAATACAGGCATCGCCGCAGAGGGATTTGATAGAAGGGGTTTGTCGACAAGTCCTCCAAGTCCAATCTGCCTGAACAAATGGATTATCGGTCCATAATCGCTGTTGAGGACGAACCGCCAGACATACCCAACGACAACGGGAGCGATCATGAATGGGACCAGTAAGACCGACTGAACAATCTTCCAGCCTTTGAATTCCGTATCCAGGGCAAGAGCTATGCACAGCCCCGCAATCAGCTCTATTAAGACTGCCCCCAGAACAAAGTAGAAGGTCCTTCCCACAGTGTCCAGCGTGAACGGGTCGGTGAATAGCCTGACGTAATTGCTGAAGCCCGCCGCTCTTATGCCCAGATCTGGCCTGAGCAGATTCCACCGCAGAAAGGACATCACGACCGTATACGTCAGCGGAATCATGAAGATTATTACTATAAAAACCATTGAAGGAAGAATATACGAATAACCTCTAGATCTATGTCTCGACTTCATCTGATCACCTATTATAAGAAATGCCGGGTCTTTCGACCCGGCCCCGTATCAAATCAATAGTAGCCTCCGTCTCTCATAAGTCTGTCAACTTCCTTAACTGCATCATTCAAAGCCTGTTCGGCAGTTTTCGTTCCCGCCAAGAATTCCGAAACCGCCGGAGCTATTATGCCGCTCACAATGCTTCCGCCTTCGGGAATCAAAGGTACCATAGGCGTCGGGATACAGTTTTCCATAGCGGCAGCGAAATCGCCGATCCATGGGAACGACTCGGCAAGCGCGGGACTGTTGAGAGCCGAGAACCGTGCAGGTATGTTGCCCGTAGGCGCTGCTTCAACCTCGTTCTGCGTCTCTGTAACATAAAGCAACCACTCCAACGCCGCTTCCTTGTCCCGAGCTCCGCTGCTGACCGAGAACCCCCAGGAAATGTAGAGCATCGGAAGTTTCTCTCCCAGTTTCTCTTCTGGTCTCGGGAATCCGATGAAACCACCCTTGCCAACTACAGACGACCTCGATTCATCTTCGACGTAGAACATTCCAGTTGTCCAAACCTCTGCCATTGCGCTGCGTCCACTTATGAATTCATTCAGGGCTTCCTGGAAGTCATAGTTCATTGCAGCGGGATTGGCGAACTGGAACATGTACTTCACTTCTTCTAGAGCCTCGATGCCGGCTTCGGAGTTGAAGATCGGGCGCATGTTCAAATCTAGCAATGCTCCACCTTTTGCCCACAGCCTTTGCATGAAGTGGGTCGCAAGGAAGATGCTTCTTCTTCCCATGAGAGTTACCCCGTAAAGACTCGGCGGCCTGTTGAAAAACTCTGCGATATCTCTGTACTGCTCTAGAGTCTGTGGCGGCTGAAGTTCGTAGCCGTATTTGGCAATGAAATTAGCCTTTTCCGTCGGGTCTTCGAAAAGGTCCTTCCTGTAGATTATCCCTCCGAGTTCGTTCATGTAGGGTACGATGTACGTCTTGCCATTCAGCTTGGCGTTTCTTATTCCCGGAATATCCGACTCGTTGATCTTCTCGTATCCAGGAATATCGCTGATCGGGTAGATGTAGTCGCCAATCGAAAGAGCCGGGTACCAGAGCATAGAAATGTAAGGTACGTCTATCTCTACCCTTCCGGAAGTGTACCCGAGCATTAGTTGATCAAGGTAATTTGCATAAGGAAACTGCTGAATCTCAACTTCGATTCCGGTCTCTTTTGTAAACCCCTCCATTCTGGTCTTCCACGCGTCTGTGTGAATTCCAACCTCACTTGAGAGCTGAAGCGGAACTGCGAAACATGAAACAGTCAAGAGAACAACAAGAAAAAGCAGAAATCTGTTTCTCATAGAATCCCCTCCCTTTGGTCGTTATACAAGATCTTCGCTGTACATTTTCTCTATTGCAGTCAAGGTGATTTCGATTGAATCTTTCACTGAGTCTTCGATTTGGTTTCTCCTCGGATTCTTAACGGAAAGATCTACCTTTGAGCCGGCGGATTGCCTGTATCTGTTTGCATAACATACACCGATGAATCCAGCCTTCACGCCACGCAGGTAAGAGATCACAAATAGAGCCGAAGCCTCCATCTCAAGTGAGACTACTCTTCTTCCGCTCCAGCTCTGGAAATATTCGGGATCGCGTTTGTAGAAGCATGAATGGGTCCAGTTGATTCCCGTAACGATCTTTCTTCCAAGAGTTCTTGCCGAAGCCGTCAGGGACGAGTAGACATCTGGAGAAGGCACTGCGGGAAAATTCTCCGGGACGTAGTAGTTCGAAGCTCCATCATCACGTACACAACCGTACGGCACAACGATATCCCCCTCATTTACGTACTCTTGCAGTCCGGCTACGCTACCTATCCTTATCAGCACCCTCGCCCCCACATTGATAAGCTCTTCATATGCGATACTTGCCGAAGGGCCACCCATGCCGGTAGAAGTAACGGAGACCGGTTTGCCTTTGAACTCACCTGTATAGGTGATAAGGCCCCTGTTTTCCGCAATCTTTCTGGTGTTGCTAAGTCTACTGACAATCTTCTCAACTCTTCCCTGATCTCCCGGAACGATAACTACCGGTGCTATGTCTCCCGGCTGACACTCGATGTGATACTGAAACTTTCCTTCAAGTCCGACCGGCTCTCTGTAATCCTCCATGATAATGTCACCTCAAATCTTCTTTCTGAGAACGTGTATTCTGAACACCGCCGTGTTTATGAAATCCTCCGAGTAGAGCATCGGAATGTTCTTGATGTCCCTGTGAACTTCCTTCAGCAACACTATTGATTCGCCAGATCTCATTTCAAGAAGTCCGGCCAACTCTTCGTCGACGAGTCTCGATTCTATTTCGGCAATTGCGTATCTGATGGGATCCTTGAAGTTTTCTTCCAGAAGATCAAATAGAACCAGCTCCTTTGCCTTCCTTCCTTCAAGCGTCTTTAGCAGGGCCTCCGTTTTTCCCGGTATTCTCTCGGATGCTATGTAAGTTCTGGCGAATATCGCCGGGATACCGTCGGCCGCATAGACCCTCTCCGTCAGCACAAGACTCTCATTTTCAGGCATCTCCAACTTTTCTGCCAGCCTTCGATCGGCCTTGACTACTCGGAATTTGTCATAGATCAGCTCGGCACTCTTTCCAGAGCTGGAGATGATTCTCGTCAGACCTCTCAAGTATTCAATCCCCGTATGTACAAGCCCGCTGTCCTTAACAACAAAGGTTCCGAGACCCTGCCTTCTTACGACAAGGCCGTCCTTTTCCAGCGCCGTTATTACTTCTCTAAGAACGGTCTTGCTTGCACCGTAATCCTCGCAGAGTTTCTCTATTGAAGGAAGCTGCGTCCCGTCACTCATCTTCTGGACTTCTTTCTCTATTTGAGAATATATGATCTCGTAAAGTGATTTTCTTCGTGCCATGAATTTGATCTACCTCCAGAAATGCTAGTCATCATACGTATTATGTATGATGTATTATGAGTATACAAAATCTATTCATTATTTCCTTACTGAATTCCTGGCGATACTGACCGATTCCGATTGTCTAGGGGTGATTATTTGGATTGTTCTCATCCTCTGGCATTATTGCTGCCACAATGAAGAGTCTTTCGCGTTCAGTTTTCGATTCACAGCAAGATTATTCTCTCAAAGTGCATGTCTTGGCTCCAACTAAGATGCAAGACTCATCCACTTTCATCTTTAAGTACAAGGTTATCGAAGATTTGCAGGAGGACGGCGTTGATGGGATTATTTTCGAGGATAGAGAAATCATCTCTAACATTTCTACCACTCGATTACGGTTCAAGAGAGAAGAGGGAAAGTGATTAGTTGTCAAATCCTGCTTGTAGGGTCGGCGCCATCGAGCCAGCTTGCCCTTTTGCATTGACGCTCCGAGGACTATAATTAAATTGAATTAGTTAGTATTTTTTATTTACCAACTTAGATGATGTCCTTCTGGTGTTTTCTGAGAGCAATCTCCTGGTTGTCAGTCAGAGAATCGAAGGAGAAGAGAATACAGGAAGGAAGCTGGAGGAAGAAGTGGTATCGAAACTTACTGAGATCAGAACGAGCGAGATTCTGAGGATAATTAGAGAAAGAAAGAGTACTTCTCGAGTCCAAATATCGAAACTGACCGGACTTAGCAAACCGACTATATCTTCAATTGTCAACGACCTGGTTGAAGAGGGTGTTGTAAGAGAGAACGGTCTCGGACAGAGCAAGGCTTCCGGTGGCAGAAAACCTATCAATATCTCTTTCGCAAAAGACTACAGAAACGTACTTAGTGTTGACATAGGCGGAACTAAGACTATCTTCGCGTTGATCGATCTCGACGGAAATATCCTAAAACGCGACACAATAACCACTGACCTTCTTCGTACCAAGAGGGGTCTGGTAGATGAGTTGAATGAGAGACTCGAGAGTTACATAGAGGAAGTCGGAAAAGAGAAAGTGCTGGGAATCTCTGTAGGAATTCCCGGTACTGTAGACAGGGCTACACAGAAGATAAAATACATGCCCTCCTTCGATATCGGGAATCTTGATCTCAAGACTCCGGTCGAGAAGAGGTTCGGGATTTCGACGCTGATCGAAAATGATGTTACACTTGCCGCCTTCGGCGAGTCATGGATCGGTTCTGCAAGACAGTTCAATGATGTGATCCTGGTTTCGATTGGAACCGGTATCGGCTCAGGGATTGTCATCAATGATTCGGTTTACAGAGGATCCGTCGGTGGAGCCGGTGAAATCGGCGAATTTGTCACCGATTGGTCTACAGAATCAAAGATGAATGCGGGATTTGGGAGACTCGAACAGTGGTTCTCGGGATATTCGCTAGAGTCTTTCTGCAGGAACAACGGCTGGGAATTCAGCGTAAAAGACCTATTTGAGAAGATGGACTCCGATGAGAGAATCCTTGAAAGAATTACGGGAGGCTGCGAACATCTTGCGCTTGCATTTGCCAATGCTATTATGCTTCTCGATCCAGCAAGACTTCTGATAGGAGGTGGTATTGGCTTCAACCAGTATGATCGGATTTTCCCAATAATCGACAGCACTCTGAGGAAGGTTCTTCCAGAAGAGCTTTACAGACCAGATCTGCTTGTCAGAGCGGCTCTTGAGCCTTACAGTGTTGTCATTGGCGGAGCTTATTTTGCTCAGAAAGAATTGCTCCTTAAAGAGGTTCTAGGGGGAACTTCAGGATTTTGAATGCAAGACACTACAGGAGGAGGTACCTATGAGAAAGATTACTGTTCTACTAGCTTTGATCTTCGTTCTAATGGCAGGAATTCTCTTTGCGACGGACGTTGCAGTTTTGCTTCCCGGAACCGTTGAATTCTTCAGCGTTCAGAGAGTAGGGTTGGATGCGGCCGCTCAGGAATTTGGACTTAACCTGATCTATGCCGATGCAGAATGGGATGCAGGCAAGCAGCTGTCTCAGGTTGAGAACTTCATCGCAAGAGGTGTGGATCTCGTGTTGCTTTGCGCGGCGGATAACATGGCACTTCGAACTGCGGTAACTCGCTGCAACGAAGCGGGAATTCCATTGATCACATTCACAAACAGTATCGGAACAGATCCTGAAGGCAAGTATCCAGGTGTCATTAGCCACATAGGTCGTTCTGAGATAGGATCAGGGGTAGTCCAGGCAGAATTTGTCGAGAAGCTCTTTGGGAACGCCGATATCGACATAATTCTTATAGAAGGTAATCCCGGTACAACTGCCCAGAGAATGAGAGAAGAGGGTTTTCTCTCTGTCGCTGAAAGAAATCCTTCCTGGAACATAATTGAAAAGCGCCCTATCGACGGCTGGACAAAGGAAGGAACACTTGCATTCATGGAGGCTTTCCTTCAGAGTAGCAGAAATGTCGACGTCGTCGCATGCCAGTGGTGGTCGGGAGCTATAGCGGCATCGATGGCACTCAAGGAGAGAGGGATCACTGACGTAGTGGTTTTGGGCCTGGAGTATGCGAAAGAGCTCGTTCCTTACATCGAAGCCGGTGACGTTTACGCTTCCACGTATTTCTCGGTTATTGAAGAAGGCTACAAAGCAGTTGAGACTGCCCATCTGTACCTGACCGGCCAGGAAGTGCCGAAGTTCGTTGAGATTCAGCAGGTAATAGTCACAAAGGATAACGTGGCCGATTTCGAACCGGAAATGTAAGAGAAATACGACAGGAGGTCGCTGATGTCTGAAGCAGGTAAGATCAATATCCTCTCACAGCTGTTTTTAAATGAGGAGCTCTCCAGGGATAATTCCAGAAGCCTTACAGAGAAACTTTCGAAGGCAAAAAAGGCAGGACTACAAAAGCTCATTATCTGGTCGGTCCGGCCCAAATATCTTTCCTCGCTTGTTTTGATTTGCAGAGATGTTGGGATTTCTCCGCATCTCTGGTATCCCATACTTGCAGACACTCCAGCAGATTTCGACACGGACGCCTTCAAAATCGTCAGAACGTTAGACAGCGGTTGGTCGGAGATACTGGAATCCCAAAAGGCGGGCGGTGAGGAGTTTAAATTTCTTTGCCCCAACAAGGTAAGGCAAGAGGAGGCTTTTCTAAGCCGCTTCGAAGAAATTCTTGGCCTTGCCGACTTCGACGGTGTCTTTCTCGACAGGATCCGTTTTCCTTCGCCGGCCAATGGGATAGGAGAGATGCTTACCTGCTTCTGCGACACCTGCAAAGAGAGATCGAGCGCAACGGGTTCAGCCTTTGAGGAGGCTATTCACGGTTTTATGAAAAAGCTCGGTTCGAAGGGGGGAATGGACGAAGTACTCGACACTCTCAAAGAGTTCTATAGAATTACTGGGGAATTTCTCGAGTTCAGAAAGTCATCGGTGCTCCAACTGTTAACTTCATATGCCGACAGGGCGAGAAATCTGGGCCTTGAAGTGGGGGTGGATCTTTTCTCCCCTTCGCTTCGAAATTTCGTTTCGCAGGATTACGAGAGGATATCCAGGCATGTGGATTGGATGAAGCCGATGGTTTACTGTAAAACAATGGGGCCGGCCGGACTTCCGATGGAACTTCTCTCTCTGGCAAAGATTCTCGTGGAGCACGCCTCACAACTTTCGGAGAGAGAAGCGCTCGAGATTATCGGAGAGCTGACCGGCCTTGTATTGCCTGAAAGCTTTGAAGAAGTAAGAATGAAAGGCATCGATCAGAAGAACTATGAACTCGAGCTGAATAAGATCGACCAGATGAATCTCAATCCAGTAACGAGGATCTTTCCCGGCTTTGAAGCGGTCAATCTCCCCCCCGTGTGTTCGGTAGGCCTGGAGGAAGTCACGAATTATGTAGAGGCAACTCTTAGAAAAGGCCATGATGGGTTTGTTCTCTCCTGGGATATAAGACACATAAGTGATGCAATTCTCGAGTATGTGGGTGATTGCGTTGAATAGAGACACTGCCGGCTCTAGACTGATTCTCGAAGTGAAGGAAATATCCAAGAGCTTTCCCGGTGTTCAGGCTCTTGACAAGGTAGACATGGATGTGAGAGAGGGGGAGGTCCACGCTCTTCTGGGAGAGAATGGATCGGGAAAGTCGACGCTCACAAAATGCATTGTAGGAGCTTATCAGAAAGATTCGGGGACCATTCTCTACGACGGGAAGGAAACCAGCTTCTCATCTCCAACGGAATCTTTCAGGCAGGGAATAAGCGTTATCTATCAGGAGAGGAGCCTCATTCCCAAATTCACCGTCGAGCAGAACATATTCCTCGGTGACGAGATGCAGGTCTCGGGCCTGCTTTCAGAAAAGAAGATGAGAAAGAGATTTCGCAGCCTTTGTGAGTCGTATGGATTTGATCTCTCACCGAACGAGAAGATATTCAGGCTCGGGGTGGCACAGCAGAAGGTTGTGGAAATCATGAAGGCACTTTCCAGGAATTCGAGGGTTGTGATCATGGACGAGCCGACGGCCTCGCTTTCGAAGGAAGAGGCCGATCATCTCTTCAAGATCATCTCTCAACTTAGAAGCAAGGGAATTTCGATCCTGTATATCACCCATATTCTGGAAGAGGTTTTCAGAATTACCGATAGAATTACAGTCCTCAGAGACGGCAGGAAGGTCTCCACTCTGAATACTGCTGAGACTGACAGAGAAGAGATCGTCAATCTAATGGTCGGTGAAGTCTTTCATGACATCGAAGTTATTTCGAGTTCAGCAAAGTACGACCTTCCACCCGTCATATCTGTAAGGAACATTCAAAAGTTGCCTAGAGTAAGGGATATCTCATTCGAAGTCTATCCCGGTGAAGTGCTTGGAATTACCGGTCTCACCGGCTCGGGAAAAACGGAGCTGGCCAGGGCGATTTTCGGTGCCGAGAAAGCAGACAGCGGCGAGATAACTGTTGAGGGCAAGAGAGTGAATCTAAACTCGCCGGTAGATGCCATAAATGCAGGGATAGCGTTAATACCCGAAGACAGGAAATCCGACGGTCTCATAATGCTTTTCGAGGTTTTCAAAAATATCACTCTCCCTTCGATAAGCGATTTCACTGCGACGCCCGGATTGATCCTGACGAAGAGAGAATATGTTAAGGCGAATGAATACAGGGAAAGGCTTAACATCCGGCTTGCTTCGATACATCAGCAGACGAAGTTTCTTAGCGGAGGCAACCAGCAGAAAGTCGTAATTGCAAAGTGGCTGCTGACCAATCCAAAATTGCTGATCATGGACGAGGCGACTCAGGGAATCGATGTGAAGGCAAAGAGTGAGATCTACTCGATTGTAAGAGAGCTTGCCGAGAACGGCTTCTCAGTTATCTTTATTTCCTCTGAAGTGCCGGAAGTTCAGAGAGTATCCGACAGAATCCTTGTGATAGCAGATGGAGAGGTCGTAGGAGAATTCAAACGCGGAGCTCGCCAGGACGAGATCCTGAAGAAAGCGTTGAGCGGAAAACAAGAGCATCTAGATAATCAGGTGGTGAGTTGAATGTCAGGACCCGCTGTTAAGTCGAAGTTGACAAGCTTTCTAGGAAAGTACAAAATCATTATCGCATTCTTTGTGTTGGCGCTGGTCATCTCACTTATGACACCCAACTTTCTATCTTGGAGAAATATCATAAACATATTCAGGCAAAGTTCGATAATCGGTATAATGGCTATCGGCTCCACATTTGTCATTATCGGCGGCGGGTTCGATATCTCGGTCGGTTCACTGCTGGCTCTTTCCGCCGCTATGGCGGTTGGACTCCAGTCTTCTATGCACTGGTTCTTCGCAGTGATTGTCGTTTTGCTAGTTGGTGCCGCCTTTGGAGCTGCAAATGGATTCCTTTGCTCGAAGATTCATATCCCGCCAATCATTGCCACTCTGGGAACTATGACGATCATAAGAGGAATCGTTTATATGTATACAGGCGGTTATCCTCTTTATGTCGATTCAGAAGGGTTTGCTTTCATCGGCAATGGCTACATAGGGCCGATTCCCTTTCCAATAATTCTGCTGCTGATCCTAGTAGCTCTGGGTCAGTTCATTCTTGTTAAGACGAAATTCGGTCGGTACTCCTGTGCGATAGGTGGGAACAAAGAGGCGGCCAGACTCTCCGGAATCAAAGTCGACTTCTACATGACCCTGACCTTCGTTGCCGGAGGAGTAATGGCTGCAATGTCAGGAGTTGTCTACGCATCCAGGCTGCTTTCGGTTACGCCTCTTGCCGGCCAGGGCTATGAGCTGGATGCGATAGCTTCTGCAGTAATCGGCGGTACAAGCGTGTCCGGGGGAGAAGGTTCAGTCGTGAGAACTCTCATTGGGGCGTTGTTGCTGACGATGATAACCAATGCTTTCAACTTGATCGGAATAGATCTTTATGTTCAATATGTGTTCAAAGGACTTGTAATTTTGGCAGCGGTTGGATTCGATTCATTCTACAAGGCCCGTGGCTAGAAGATAAACTCTTCATACGAAAAGAGCTCTGAAGGCTGATTAAGGCGTGCTAGAATTCACTTTGTCATAGGTTGCCGGCACTCTATTAGGGCTGATCGGTGACGCTAATGACGATCACAGAACGGTAGAGTCCCTCTTGAATTTAACAGTCAGCCACACTGGTTCTAGATTGCCGTGGAGTCGAGAGCAACATTCAGCCTTCCTGAAGTGAGAATACCCTTACAGAATCTTGCTGACTCAAATCACCTCTGATACAAGCGAAGTTCAACTTAGCGGTCTGTTTGTTTGTAGAGAAAGGAAGCTTGATTCAAAGGGGGGATGATGTGGTTCACCGGATGGAGCTGCTTGCGAGAATGGGTATTGCAAATGAAGTTCCAGAGATCAAGAGACAGATTGACAGGCTCCGATTAGTACTCCGGAAATCCGGAGCAAGATTTGCGGAGAAGCTCCCTCATCCTTACTTTACTCACTGGAACTCTTATGTAGGCTTGGCGCTTGAAGAGAACTGGAAATCGCCATTAAGGAGAATCAACGATCTCACGTTCAGGAGTCTACTGATCCTCTATTATGCGAATGTGTGAGCCCGAATTTGCTGAGAGTCCTTTGGTTCATTTGAATCCCATCTTTGTCTTCCGGATCAGTCAAACCGGGAATACATTATGGGCACGAAAGACCCGTTATGGGAGAGACCGGCGTTCCCTTCGTCATCCAGGGCGATCACTCCACATTGGAAGCCTCGTTCAGAACAAATCTCGACAACTCAGTCGCAGGCTTCCTGAACCACTTGGCCACCTTCGACGAGCTCGACGAGCTTTCTTGTCACTCCGACTCTCAGTATTCCCTCTCCAAGTCCGGTTGCCGAAGCTCCAGCAGATCTCGATGCGAAAGTTCCGGCCCCTATGACGGGAGTATCTCCCACCCTTCCCGGAAACGCGTAGGACATTCCCCCGGTCGAAGCTCTGGCGACGATGTGTCCCTTTGAATTGATTGCTACTGCTCCGAAAGTAGAGAAGATTCTCTGTTCAGCCAGCAGTTTGGAGTACTTTCGAACAAATTCTCTATAATCCTCCGGAAGCTTTTCGATTTCTCTATTATCAGTATTTGCATGCTGCTCATCCGGGCTTTTCTCTTTGAATCCCATGAGTCTGGCGAATATCTCGGCCCCCTTGCCAGAGAGCATTAGGTGGGGAATTTCCTCCAGGATCTTTCTCGCCACGCTGATAGGATGAGCGAAATTCCTTATTCTGATTACAGCTCCTGCCGCCTCGTTACTACCCATAATTGAGGCAGCCCTCTGACCCCCAATGGTTGGACAAGAAGTAAGCGAATCGCGGTTATTCGATCTAATAGGAGTTTCATAAAGGTAAGTCATTAAATCACCGCGACTTGCACCCATTTATTAGAATCTGTAGGTGTGAAGCCAAAGTGATGTGTTATTAATGTTAACTTCCGGAGCGTTTTACATACCGCAAGCCTTCGAGCCAGAATGTGGTTCGAAATGTCTGAGATGGTTATGGGAGTGCACTGAGCGAGCACTGAAAGATAACATAAAAGAGGTCTATGAAAACACTGAGCTGACAAAATGAAGTACACTTCTCTTCCTCTTCATGCTTCGGGAGTAGGCTTTGGAGATCTTCTCTTTGTTGGAACAAGAAATCTAAAAAGTCTAGAATTCGCCATCATTTGGGCGAATCACTTGCTGCCTTTCTCGAACTCTTCTCTATTTTGGACTGGCAACCGTAAGATCTACTTCGAATGAGAGAACGAAAAACATCTATGCGCAATTTTCAATACATGTATAACGACAACAGTCAAACGAGACATAGTGAATCAATCAGAACCTTCATTCTTACTAAATCACTACTAAAGGCTTTGTTCTTAAGTAAAAACTAGTATTATCTCATTTCTTTAGAGAGTTGTGATTAAGGTACAATTATCAATGTAATAAGTTAGGCAAGTTTACTAACGTGATTTCGTTTAGGTGTTCCCGTCTCCAAGTAAGTCCGTTGCTAGAAAAAAGGAGGTATGAGAATGAAGAAAAGTCTGATTTTACTGGTGCTTTTGTGCTTGATTGTTTTTACCGGTCTCGCCAAGAGCTACGTGTTCGAAGCGATACCGGAAACAGGTCTTGCAAAGACAATACTTGCGCTTCAGAAACTTCCTGTATTTGGTACGGTATTCATGGTCGGTGCTCACCCCGATGACGAAGACAACGGGATGCTCGCCTATCTTGCCAAGGGACTGCATCTCGACAGCTACTACCTTGTTTCAAACTGGGGACAAGGTGGTCAGAACGAGATCGGGCCTGAACTTTACGATGCCCTTGGAGTTTTGCGATCACAAGAACTGGCATCGGCAAGGGTAATTGATGGAGGAAAACAGCTGCATTTCGGCGCTTACGATTTCGGCTACTCGAAAACAGCCGAAGAGACTTTCAACGATCCAAACTGGGACAGAGAAACGATAGTCGGGAATCTAGTCGAACTCATTAGAATCTACAAACCGGATATTTTACTGGGCAGACATGCCCCGACCGGAGGTCACGGCCATCACCAGGCTTGCGGCGAACTTGTACCGGAAGCTGTTTTGGCAGCTGCAGATCCTAACATGTACCCCGAACAGCTCGAAGCAGGGCTTCAGGTATGGCAGGTTAAGAAGTTCTATCAGGCTGGGTCCGGTGGTATAAGAGTCAATACCGGTGAGTACAATCACATGCTTGGCTACTCCTACAACCAGATAGGACGTATAGCACGTGGCAGTCACCAGTGCCAGGGAATGGCCGGAAGCCTCGGAACACCTGGAGATGCCTACTCAAACTATGTACTTTTGAGCAGTGTTTTCGGAATGGAAGAAGCAGGATTTCTTGATCACATGGATTTCTCCTTGAAGGCAATATCTAACGGTATAGAAGGAGATTTTTCGGTGATCGCAAAGATAGACGGAATGCTCCTTGAATTGAACGGTATCACAAGTTCCATTCTTGCCGGATTCAATGCGTTGGATCCGACTGGAATTGGCGATGAAGTTCTCGAAGGACTGTCACTTGTAAGAGAAATGATTGCATTTGCAGAGGAATCGAATCTCTCAGACTCCAACAAGGAATTGCTGATTGAAAGACTAACCATGAAAGAGGCCGACTTCCTGGCCGCGGCTCGTGAAGTCTTCTCGACAAAACTCATTGTCACAGGCAACGACTCTGCGGTAATACCTGGCCAGAGCTTCGAAGTCACTGCAACTTTCTGGAACCTCGGTCAGGAAATCGTTGACAAGGCCGAGTTATACTTGGCGCTTCCCAAGGGTTGGACGACAGATGTGGAAAGCGTAGTCTTCGAATCCATAAAGTTCAATACCAACGGACAGGCCAAGTTCAACGTAACCGTCGCAGAAGATGCTGCTTACACTGACGCTTTCGATGAAAATCCGATCAGCGCAGTGGCGGTATGGGATGTGATGGGAAAATCAGTCTGGACAGAATCGACGGCAGATGTCAGAGTGGTTCCGAAGGTCTCTGTATCAATGGATCCTGAAAGATTGATGGCTCCGGCATCTTCTTCGGCAGTGACGAAAACGATTACCGTAAAGATTCAAAACAACTCGAAAGAAGCCATTTCCGGAACAGTCGACCTGGAGCTCCCCTCCGGTTGGGTAATTGTAACCCAAGATACATCATTCTCTCTGAGCAAGGAGGGCGAAATCAAGTCGATGCAGATTGATTTCAGGATTCCAGCCAACGCACCTCTTGGCGAATCCGAAATCGTTGTAGAAGCCATAGTTGATGGAGAGGTCTTCAACGAAGGCTTCCAGGTCATTGCATATCCTCACATCGAAACGAAATATCTCTACAAGCCTTCGATCTTCAGCGTTGCAGTTATTGATGTGAAAGTTGCCGCTGATCTGAAGGTTGGTTATGTGGATGGTGGACTGGATATAAACACAGTGTACCTGAGACAGATGGGAGTGGATGTTACTGAATTGAGTCCTGCTGATCTTGCTTCAGGTGATCTCAGTCAATACGACACAATAGTTATTGGCATGAGGGCAGCCACAACCAGACCGGATATCGGGGCAAATTCTGCACGACTTAATGAGTACGTATTCAATGGTGGAAACCTTCTTGTTCAGTATCATAAGACAGGCGAATATAATAGTAGCTGGGCTCCCTTCGATTTCACTATCAGCAGAAACAGAGTTACAGTCGAAGAAGCAGAGATGAAGATACTTGTCCCAGATCACCCGATCTTCAACTGGCCGAATGTGATTGGAGATTCAGATTGGGAAGGCTGGAAGCAGGAAAGAGGTCTCTACTTCCCGAATGAATGGACTCCTGAGTTCACTCCGTTGATTGACACCGATGACCCCGGTGAAGATATCGAGCCAGGTTCACTATTGATTGCGAACTACGGAGAAGGAACATACATCTATACAGCGCTCGTATGGTACAGGCAGCTTGATTATCTTGTACCGGGCGGCTACAGAGTCTTCGCGAATATGTTGAGTTTACCAAAGGTGAAATGAGGCAGTTAGAGAATCCGGGGGCCCCAAAGGTCCCCGGTTCTTTAAAGTATCAAATGTCGAGAAAACTAACGATAATTGATTTTATTTGTCTTTATCGCTCTTTGTTCAGCTCAGCTCACCAGTATTCCCGTTATTTGATAAGAGTCCATTCGATGTATAATGTTAGTAAGTTAAGCTACTTAACAAAACAAAGGTGATTCGAGTGAGTCGATGCTTACGTGAAACTGAAGAAAAAATAATGCGAATAGTCAGAAATGAGGGACTGATTTCCAGGGCAGACATATCCAGGAAGAGTGGCCTTAGCAAGCCAGTTGTATCTGTCGTCGTGAACAACTTCATCTCTCAGGGTTCAATAGTCGAAGTAAAAGAAGGTGAGAGTTCAAATCGCGGCGGGAAGAAACCCATGCTCTTATCTTTCGTTCCCGATTACAAGTACGTAGTTGGTGTCGACGTCGGAGGTAACAAACTGATCTCTATTCTGTCGGATCTTGACGGCAAAATAGTCGAAAAAGTAAAGTTCTCCACAAAGTCGATATCCGACGAAAAGGCATTTCTGGAGCTTGTCGAGAAGTCAATACTCAAGGTGATGAAAGTACCGGTCTCGAAAGTAATGGGAATTGGAATCGGAGTTCCGGGTACTGTTGATCCAGAGAGTGGAAGCATCTTCTATATGCCCGCATTCGGTCTTCGAAAAGTGAATCTGCGGAGTTATATCGAAGAGAAATTCGAGGTTCCGACATTCGTTGCGAACGATGTTACACTTAACGCTTTGGGGGAACTGTGGGCAGGAGCTGCAAGAGGATGTAGGAACGTTTTTCTGACCGCTCTCGGCACGGGGACGGGTGCAGGATTGATCATAAACAACGAGCTTTACGAAGGATCAAGCGGAGTTGCTGGAGAGATAGGATACATGATAACCGATTGGAGCAGAGAGAAGAACTTGAGCTTCGTATTTGGAAGTCTTGAAAGCTGGTTCTCGGGATACGCATTTGAAAAGCTTCTTTCAGAATTCGAAAACGAACCATCGGTCGCACAGATGTTTGATCATTCAGACAGAAATCCGAGATTCAAAGAGATAGTTACGGTGGCCTGTGAGCACCTGAGCGTGGTTATCGCGAATGTCATCACACTGCTTGATCCAGATGTTGTTGTCATAACCGGTGGAATCGGTTACAACCAATACGACAGGATACTCAGTCTAATAATGCCTGTACTGAAGAAAACCGTTCCCGCTGAAATACTGGAACGCGTGACTTTTAAGCGTGGGGAACTTGGTGAAATGGGGGTTTCGTTAGGAGCTGTGTGCAATGTTCAAAGAAAAGTCTTCATGGAAGTGTGAGCTACATCACAATTTTGGAGGTGGGTAGTAAATGAAAAGAGCACTGTTATTATTGCTGGTACTTTCGGTTGTCTTTGCCGGTTTTGCCGGTGCAGTAAAAATAACTTACTGGCAGTACTATTATGAAACGAAAGTGAAACTGGTGGATCAGCTGATCGAAGAGTTCGAAAAACAGAATCCGGGAATTGAAGTAGAGCACGTTACTTTCCCTTACGAGAATTTCAACGAAAAGGTCGCGGTATCTGTTCCTGCCGGAGTCGGGCCGGATGTTCTCACTCTCTTCTACGGATGGATTCCACTTTACGTCACTTCTGGATACCTTGTTCCTCTTCCCGAAGCGGAATTCTCTCCCGAATATCTCAGCAGTGAGTTTTTCCCGTTCGTCTCCAAAGGAATCGAGTTCGACGGGATCCCATACGCCCTTCCGACTGCTGTAAGGTCCCTCGCACTCTTCTGGAACAAGGATCTCTTTGCAGAAGCTGGTCTCGATCCTGAGGCTCCACCAACGACTTTCGCAGAGATGGTTGAATTTGCAAAGAAGCTCACAAAGTATGACAACAAGGGCAACATAATTCAGGAAGGCCTGACTATGCAGCCATCCGGTCAGGGTCACCAGTGGATAAGAGAGGTTCTTGTAAGAC
>NZ_DIXC01000047.1 GCF_002435945.1 Mesotoga sp. UBA6090 | reverse complement strand
CACGTTTCTTTCCTCAGGAGAGAGGGTTACTTCCCGAAGATTGAGTATGTGAAGATAACCGATAGAGTCGGTGACGAGTATCTTCTCGTGGAGGTCGACGAATTCAAGACCGTGGTAGACAGATCTATCTTCACCGATCTTAGAGGCAAGTATTACGAGACTTTTCAGAAGTAGTCGCTCTTGATCCGTGTTAGTATTCTCGGTATGTCGATATCGAGATCTCTGTCGTAGGGTCTTGTTGTCACGGTGAACTCCCTGAGCTTTATGTGAAGGTTCTTTCTTACTCTTATTTCACCCCTGATGAGCAAATAGCAGCCTCTGTAGATTTCCGCGAATACCCTTTTCGATTCCCTTTCTTCGAAACGAATGTCGAAGATTTCTTCGGTTTCGCCCCCGCTCCTGTATACGCATATCCTCACCCTGAAGAATCCACCCCACACAGTCGATTCCGGGTCTGTAATGGCTTGTCCATATATTGTTATCTCGTTGAACGAAAGAGACAGATCAATTCACCTCAGCTAAATGCCTGGAGTTTCGACGGTCTGTACGTGTTATCATTTTCTTGTCATGAGACGGAGGTAGCCATGAGTGAAAAACCACGAGTAGCTTTGATAGCGCACGACAAGAAAAAGATAGATCTAATAATGTTCGTCAGAGAGCACGTCGATGTCTTCAGAAAGTGCGACCTTTTTGCGACCAGCACTACGGGCAATATCCTCAGGGAAAAGGTCAAATTGGAGCTCACTTCATTCAAGTCCGGTCCGCTGGGTGGCGATCTCCAGATAGGCGCTCTCATCGCCAATGATGAGATCGATTTTGTCATCTTTTTAAGAGATCCGCTCACCGCCCAGCCCCATGAGCCCGATGTGAGCGCCCTTCTAAGAGTGTGTGATGTTCATAACAAACCGTTAGCAACTAACCTCGCGACGGCAGAAGCCCTGGTAATGGAGATCAGAAGGTTTCTCAAGCTTTCTGATCTCGGGGAGGAATAATATATTCCCCGGAAATATGGCGTATTCTCCGAATTTATTTTCTATTTGGAGCACGGTTTCCAGCAGTTCCTTTTCTTTTTCGAACAGAGAGAGCTGCCTTTGATTTTTCTTTTCTTTAAGAGCCCAGCATGAGATTCCAATCGCCCTGACGGCCGTTCCGTTCCAGATTGAGCTGATCAGCCACGGGGTAATCTCCGTCATATCTTTGATCGAGGAAATTGTGAAGTTCAGCTTCTTTGAAATGGTTTTGGAACTTCTGTCCGTGTATCTGAAGAAGAAACTGACGCCGGAACCTTCCACTTTGTATCTTCCCATCCTGTAGATTACCCTGGCAGCCAGAAAGTTTGTTACTCTCACTATAAGATCGAAATCGCTTATATCACCCGAGAGCGTCATAGAATGGCCCACGGATTTCGGTCTCTCTTCTTTGAAGAACTCATTCCTGGAGAATCTTTTTTTTGTGAGACTCTGCAGAAAGCCCATGAAGGCATTTCCGAACATTGTGTAAAGATCCATGGGAGACTTCTCCAAACCTTCCAAAAGCTCCCCTGTCATCTTGTATCCCATAGATTCTAGTTTTATCAAGGTGTGCTTCCCGATTCCCGGAACATCCTTAACAGGTATCTCATTCAAGAATTCTCTTTCCATGCCGTCTTTAACCACTACGAATCCGTTTGGCTTGGAGTAATCGCTGGCGATTTTAGATATGATCGGGTTTACCGAGATTCCAACCGAGGCGGTTATTCCGAATCTCTCCTTCAAATCTCTCTTAAAGGAAATGAATCTGTTAATCGATTCCTCCAGTTTAGTGTGAAAGCTGAGATCTATGTAAGCCTCGTCTACACTCGCAACCATAACTCTGGGCGATACAGAGGTCATCATCTTCATTATCTCTTTCGATATATAGCCGTACTTCTTTGACTGCACTCCCACGGCTATAAGATCGGGACACAGCTTCAGGGCTTCAAAAAAGGCCATACCCGACTTCACGCCCAGTCTCTTTGCCTCATAACTCGCCGAAGTCACAACGGAATGCCGCTTTCCAATTCCGGTCACTGCGATCGGTTTGCCTTTCAGAGTCGGATTGGCCGCCTGTTCTATACTTGCAAAAAATGCGTCCATGTCTATGTGAGATACGTAAGGAATTCCTTTCAAGACAATCACCCTCCAAGAAGATAGCTGTACCATTTCTTCGCATCTTCGTCAAATTCAAGATTGTAAGCTCCAAGTGTGGTCATTACTGAGAAATGATAGACTTTCTGGGTCCCCACGGCCTCCACCCAGAAGGAGGTAACGGCATTCACGATTATTTTTATACCATCGTAACTGAACCTTACCGGCACAAAATAATCTTCATGAAAGTATACAAGCACCTTCGTGAGCTTCTTATAGGCTTTCATAAATATCACCACTTAAGTATTAGGTATAAATTATTATAACAGATGAATTTCTAGAAAGGCAAGTGTTTATTCGATTATTTTTCCTGAAGTTCTATCGGGGCTTTACAGCAGGAAGATAGACCCTTTTTTTCTCTGCGGTTGAAGGAAAGGGCCACAGTCTTTTTGCATGCAGAACATACCCATCTGTGTACCGGAAGTCCCTCGTACTCGGCTACGATATCGAATCCCAGTTCTTCGGACAGCTTCTGGAATTCCGGCGAGCTATGCGAGAAATCTCTGTCATTCTTCATTAAGTAGAAGTGAGAAAGCTCGTGAAGCAAGGTTCTCTTGAGAAGCTCCTCGTTACAGGATATCGAAGAAGAGATCTCTATTCTGAGAGGAGTAAGCGTTCCACGGCTTTTCGAGTAGACAAGTCTGCCAAGGACCCTCTTCAGCCTTGAGTTGAAGGAAAAGGGTATATCCGGAAAGACACCGAATGCCCTCAGAGAAAGCTCTCTCGCTCTCGTGGAAAGATCTCTGTCGGCGGAAGTCATCCTATGCACACACTCCTCTCATGGAAGGGATGTCCCGAAGATTCACCGTGAAAATGATTGTTTGCGCCTGAAGCACAGGAGCGGCAAGACCGCTCCTATGTCAGCACTATCATTATCTCACCTGCGTCTATATTGTCACCCTTTTTGACCCTGACTTCGCTTACCGTGCCCGAGTCCTCGGAGAGAATGCTGTTTTCCATCTTCATTGCTTCGAGTATCACAAGCTTCTGACCGGGGGCGACGGAATCTCCTACCGAAACGAGAACCTCGAGTATAGTTCCCGACATTGGCGACAGTATTTTGGCTTCCTCTCCCGGTCCACTGGATTTCTTAACGGGTTCAGCCGGTTTCTGAGCTTCCTTAACTATTTCGGACGGTTTGGGCGAATCCACAGGTTCGACTTTCTGCCTGGGTTCCGCTTTTTTAACTGCTCCGCCCGAGCTTGAATCGGCCTCAAAAGAAAGCTCCTCAATCTCGACGTCGTAATCTTTGCCGTTAACTCTCACTCTGAATCTTCTCAATTCTTGCTCCTCCTCACTTTCCAGTAGACGGTTGGTTCTCGTCGTTTCCAATGTGAGGTCGCCGACACGGTAACCGGGGCGACACTTCTGACTTTGAAGTTGCTGTGACCTATAAAGGCAGCTGCTGCAGCGGTTATGGCGGCAATCACTTCGCCCTCGCCGCCTTCTTCCGTCTCAAAGACTCTCGAACTCGCTGCCTGGGCAGATTTCTTACTGACTGCCGTAAGCTTGTTTTCCTCTTCTCTGGAGAAGAGGCGGCCGAGAATCTTGAATATGAAAAAAAGCATCGCCAGCGCCAGGAATACAATCGCAACGCCTATAATAGTGATCTGGATATACTCTTCCATCAAATGCACCTCAAAGTGGTATATTCCCGTGCTTCTTGGTTGGTCTGCCTTCGACTTTCGTATCTAGCGTCTCCAGAGCCTTGATTATCTCTATTCTACTGGCAGCCGGATCTATTATTGATTCTATGTAGCCTCTTCCAGCCGCTACAAATGGATTTGCAAACATGTCTTTGTATTCTGAAATCTTTTCTTGTCTAGTCTTTTCAGGCTGGTCGGAACCGTCAATTTCTCTCTTGAAAATTATGTTTGCCGCGCCTTCGGGGCCCATTACGGCGATCTCGGCTCCCGGCCAGGCGTAAACAATGTCTGCCCCCAGATGTTGACTGCCCATTGCGATATATGCCCCTCCGTAGGCCTTTCTAAGAATCAGTGTTACCTTCGGGACGGAGGCTTCGCTGTAGGCGTACAGGAGTTTTGCACCATGGCGAATTATCCCTCCATGTTCTTGGGAGACTCCCGGGAGGAATCCTGGGGTATCTACAAAGGTGATTATCGGTATATTGAAAGCGTCCAGGAATCTGATAAATCTCGCCGCCTTGTCTGAAGCGTTTATATCGAGAGAACCGGCGAAGACTGAAGGCTGGTTTGCCACTATTCCCACCGATCTTCCGCCTATCTTTGCAAAACCCACGACCATATTCTTCGCATAGTGTTCATGTACCTCGAGGAATCGTCCTCCATCGACTACAAGGGAGATCACTTTTTTCACGTCGTATGACTGCTTTGGATTATCCGGCACAATCCCCCGGAGCGCTTCCTGAGGCTCGCCGCGATCGGCCTCTCTCTTGTTTGGTTCCTCGGCGTTGTTCTGCGGCAGGTATTCGAGAAGCTCCCTGACGAGAAGCATTGCGCTTCTGTCATCCGGGGTGAGGAAGTGGGCATTTCCGCTCTTTGTATTATGCACAAGAGCTCCACCAAGTTCTTCCATCGACGTCTCTTCACCCGTCACGGCCTTTATTACCTGCGGACCTGTTATAAACATCTGTGAGTGCCTGTCGGTCATAACTATAAAGTCGGTTATTGCGGGCGAATAGACGGCTCCGCCTGCGCACGGTCCACAGATAACGGTGATCTGAGGAATCACTCCCGAAGAGAGGGTATTCCTGTGGAAGATTCCGCCGTAGCCGAAAAGAGAGTCAACACCTTCCTGAATCCTGGCTCCGCCCGAATCGTTTATTCCGACGATCGGTATACCTAGTTTCAAAGCCATATCCTGCACTTTCATTATCTTCTTGGCGTGCATCTCACCAAGCGATCCGCCCTGTACTGTGAAATCCTGAGAGAAGACGGCTATCTTTCGCCCGTCGACTGTTCCTATTCCCGTCACGACTCCGTCTGCCGGGAATTCCTTGTCCGCAAGGCCAAAGCTCGTTGCTCTGTGCTTGACAAATCTGTCGAACTCTTCGAAGCTTCCCTCGTCACAGAGAACATCGATTCTCTCTCTGGCAGTTAGCTTTCCTGTTTTGTGCTGCTTCTCGATCTTTTCCTGACCACCACCAAGGATGATCTGTTCGCTCTTTTCAAAAAACTCTTCAAGTCTATCGGCCAATTCATTCGCCCCCCTAGTGGTGTCCTTCGACAAGTTCAGTCAGAACTCCGCCCGTGCTCTTGGGGTGGAGGAAGACTACTTTTGTTCCCCCGGCTCCGGCTTCGGGCTCCGTGGAAAGAGGTTTCAGCCCAAGTGAAACGGCTTCTTCAATCGCGGCTTTGACATTGTCAACGTGGAAAGCGATGTGATGAATGCCTTCTCCCCTGCTTTCCAGGAATCTTGATATCTGGCTGTTTTCCGATATCGATTCAAGAAGCTCAATCCGAGTGTCGCCGACCTTTACGAAGGCAACTTTCAGTCCGCGGTCTTGAAGTTCCTCGATCCCGGTAACTTCCAGTTTAAGAAGGTCTCGGTAGACGGAAAGCCTCTCTTCGATCGATTTTACGGCTATGCCAATATGGTCTATTCTGTCGGATTTCAATTTGATTACCTCCCGATATTCTCAAGAAGATACCTTATTAGTTCTTCAAGTTTATCATTTTCGGCGTAGTGTTCCTTTATAATCTGGTACGCGCTGTTCAAATTATTGTAAAGGTTGCGCTTAGCGCGTTTCGACGCGAGCCTTCCGGAGCTGAAATAGCTGAGAAGTATCTCTTCTATCTCTTCTTGAAGCTCCTTAACGCCACTCCCCTTTATGGAATCTGTCCTCATTACCGGGAATTTCTTCCCAGAAAGTTCCAGGATCGCCCTGGTTCTGGAAGCGAGCTGGTTGGCTCCTGGAAGATCGCTCTTGTTTATCACGAATATGTCTCCGATCTCCATTATTCCAGCCTTCATTGTTTGAACATCGTCTCCAAGTCCGGGCGCCATTACGAGAAGGACGATATCTGCAAGATTAACGATGTCTGTCTCCGATTGGCCCGCCCCGACCGTCTCCACGTAAATCCTGTCGTAGCCGCTCCTGCCAAGAAACTCAACGCTGTTATAAATTGAAGGGCTTAGACCTCCGACGTTTCCCCGGCTGGCCATCGATCTCACGAAGACCCTGGGATCGCCGGTTGCACGTCTCATTCTGATCCTGTCGCCGAGAAAGGCGCCTCCCGTAAAGGGGCTTGAAGGATCGATTGCAACAACGGCCGTCGTCTTTTCCTCCGCACTTATGCAGGCCAGGCGGTCTGTCAAAGACGACTTGCCGGCTCCCGGACTTCCCGTGACACCAATTACGCAGTAATCTCGGGCAGGCAGTCCTCCGATGATCTTCTTTGCTGAATCAGTGTCGTTTTCGATTATGCTCAGCGATCTCGAAATCTTGAGCTGGTCGATCCCGGGTTTCATTGAGTTCATTTCTTAACCGTTTCCTCTATCTTATCTATGATTGATTTCAGTGAGGTTCCCGGTCCGAAAACTTCGAAAATGCCGGCCCTTCTTAACTCATCTGCATCCTCTGCGGGAATTATACCGCCGACAAAGAGAGGCTTGTCGCCAATTCCTGCTTCTTTCATGAGTTGAAGCACTTTGCTGCAAATCTTCATGTGGGCGCCGGATAGTATCGAGAGCCCCACAACGTCAACGTCTTCCTGAAGCGCGGCCTTCACGACCGATTCGGGAGACTGCCTGAGACCTGTGTAGATAACTTCCATTCCGGCATCTCGAAGAGCCATGGCGACGACTTTGGCGCCTCTGTCATGTCCATCGAGTCCGGGCTTTGCCACGAGTACTTTTATCTTCATTATCTCCACCTCTCTCTATAGAATCACTGCTTCGGTGTATTCTCCGAAGACGTCTCTCAGGGCGTTCGCGATTTCACCCAGAGTCGCGTATGCCTTAACGGCCTTCAGTATGAACGGCATAAGGTTTTCGCTTCCCTGAGCGGCCTTCTTCAGGTCCTCAAGTAGCCTCCGGACTTTCTCATTGTCTCTCTTCTTTCTGAGTGTTTCGATCTTCTTCTTCTGTCTATCCTCAATGGCAGGGTCGAGTCTCAGGAGGTCTCTGTCTTGTTCCTGATCGGCGGCAAATTCATTAAGACCGACAATTATCTGGTCCTTGTTTTCAATCGCAACCTGATACTTGTAGGCGCTGTCGAGGATTTCCTTCTGTACAAAGCCTGCTCTCACGGCCTCGACCATTCCTCCCAGGTCGTCTATCTTCTTAATATAATCGAGAGCCTTTTCTTCCATTGTGTTTGTAAGCTCTTCAATGAAGTAAGCGCCGCCCAACGGATCGACTGTGTCCGCTACACCCGTTTCAGAGGCGATTATCTGCTGTGTTCTCAACGCGATGGTGACGGAATCTTCTGTTGGCAGACCGAGCGCCTCGTCGAAGGAATTCGTATGAAGAGACTGTGTGCCTCCGAGAACGGCAGCTAGAGCCTGGAAAGCAACCCTGACAATGTTGTTCATTGGCTGTTGTGCGGTGAGGGTCGATCCTCCAGTCTGAGTGTGGAATCTCAGCATCATTGCCTTTTCGTCTGTTACACCGAACCTCTCTTTCATTATCTTTGCCCACAGTCTTCTCGCAGCCCTGAACTTCGCGATTTCTTCCAGGAAGCCATTATGCGAATTGAAGAAGAAAGATAGTCTCTTGCCGAATACGTTTGGATCGAGGCCTGCATCAATTGCCGCCTGTACATATGCTATCCCGTCGGCGAGAGTGAAGGCGATCTCCTGAACTGAATTCGCTCCGGCCTCTCTTATGTGATATCCGCTAATACTTATAGTGTTGAAATCGGGAAGGTTCTTGGAGCAGTATTCGAAGATATCCGTAATTAGCCTCATGGATGAATCGGGGGGGAAGATGTAAGTTCCTCTTGCTATGTATTCCTTCAGTATGTCGTTCTGAATAGTCCCGGTCAGCTTCGAGGCATCTACTCCCTGTTTTTCACCTACGGCTATGTACATCGCAAGGAGAATAGCGGCTGTGGAGTTAATAGTCATGGATGTGCTCACTCTTTCCAGAGGAATTCCTTCGAAGAGAGTCTCCATGTCCTCCAGAGAATCGATCGCTACTCCCACCCTTCCGACTTCGCCTTCCGACATCGGGTCGTCTGAGTCGTAACCGATCTGTGTCGGGAGATCAAAGGCAACGGAAAGTCCTGTCTGGCCCTGAGAGAGGAGGTACATGTATCTGCGGTTAGACTCTTCGGCAGTTCCGAAGCCCGCATACTGTCTCATGGTCCATAGACGGCCCCGGTACATCGTCGGCTGAACACCTCTTGTGAAAGGGTACTCGCCTGGAAAACCGATTCTCTCCTCATATTCGTCCTTTTCAGTCGGCGTGTACAGAATTTCTACCGGCTCATCGAATGATGTCTTGAACTCCTTCTTCCTTTCGGGGAACCTTTTCAGAAGAGGCACCACTTTCTTATTCTTCCATTCCTCTTTCAGTTTCTCCAGTCTCTCGAGATTGCTCACAAAATCTCCTCCATTCATGAGTTCTGTATGATGATTTGAAGATTGACCAATTATCGTCTGCAGTCAGACTTTGCTATTACGATTATAACCGTCCTGAACCTCTTTGTGAGTCCAACTTCCTAACTTCTTGGCCTTAGGCTATAATTGGTGGGGAGGTGTTTTCATGAATCTAGACAGACTGACAGACGTGGTTTTTGTTCCGGGCATGACCGGAAGAGAAGAGATGATAAGGGCCAAGATAATCGAGATGCTTCCCGAAGGTGTTGAGGCCTTTGTAGATGATCTTGGAAATGTTATGGTTGAGGCCGGAAGCGGAGAATCGACAATCGCCTTTGCTGCTCACATGGATGAGATTGGCCTGCTTGTTTCGGGGATTAATTCCGATGGATCTCTCAACTTTAAAAAGGTTGGGGGAATCGCCGACGAGCTTCTCGTTGGCAGACATCTCGACGTCATTACCTCTTCGGGAGAATCAATAGACGGAGTAATTGGGATGACACCTCCACATCTTCGAGAAAAGCCAGATCTTTCGTGGCAAAACCTTGTTATCGACGTTGGGACGTCTTCCAGAGATGAAACCTCCGGAATTGGAATTGACGTACTTGATTACGCAGTGTTCAGAAAACAGATTTCAATACTGAACGACAAATTCGTGGCCGTAAGATCTCTTGACGATAGATCGGGCTGTCTCGCTCTGCTCGATCTTCTCGATATGTTGATCAAGGTCAACCTAAACAGGAGAGTCGTTCTTGCCTGGACGGTGCAGGAAGAGATAGGTTTGATTGGAGCGAGAGCGCTCTCAGAGAAGCTGAAACCGGACCTGTTTTTCCCGGTCGATTCCTTCGCCTGCTGCTCGAGACTGACAGGGGACGTCAAGCCTGGGAACGGGGCCGTATTAAGAATGTCGGACACCTCATCGCTCGGTGATTACGGTCTTGGAAAGCGCCTTATGGAATTTGCAAAAGAGAAGGAAATTCCATTGCAGGTAGGAGTTACGGGTGGCGGCACCGACGGAATTCCTTTCCAGCAGAAGGGAACAAAGATGGTTCCTCTGGCGCTTGCGGTGAAGTATCTTCATTCCGAGACAGAATACATTTCTATGGAAGATTACGACAATCTGTTGAGATTGATGTTTCTTCTTTCAACTGAATTTACGCTCTGATGAACAGTCCAGAGCGAATAAGGAAGTGGCTCGTCTCTTCGGGAGTCCTCAACAGAGTCGGCAAACCGAGCCGATATATCGGCAAGGAACTGAACAGGGTAACGAAGAATCCCGCGGAGAAGTTGAGGATCCTTCTTGCCTTTCCCGATACATATGAAGTCGGCATGTCCCATTTGGGGCTCAAGATACTTTACAAAGAACTAAACTTAGTTGATGGGTTCTACGCTGAAAGAGCGTATCTTCCCTGGAAGGATATGATCGATGAAATGCGCTACGCCGAGATCCCTCTTTTTTCTATGGAGACATACACCCCGGCTATCGACTTCGATATCCTGGGAATAACTCTTCAGTACGAACTTTGCTACAGCAATGTTCTCGCACTTCTCGATCTTGCAGATATTCCCCTTCTCCAGAAAGAGAGAACAACCGAACCCATAGTGCTGGGCGGCGGGCCGTGCTCGACAAATCCCGAGCCTATGGCCGATTACTTCGACGTCTTCGTAATTGGCGATGGAGAGGCAGTTACCCCGATTCTCTGCAACGTGGTGAGGGAAAACATCGACCTTCTGAAATCCGGGAGAAGAAGCGAGCTACTCCAGTTGCTTTCGCAAGTTCAGGGAGTCTACGTGCCTTCAATCGGGAAGAAGGAGACAGTCAAGGCTGTAATCGGAGATCTTTCAGCCTACGAGATTGACAGAAATCCTCTCGTTCCATACATGCGAACTGTCCACGACAGGGCGGTGTTTGAGGTAATGCGCGGCTGCAATCGCGGATGCAGATTCTGCCAGGCGGGGATGATCTACAGGCCTGTCAGGGAGCGAGGAGTGGAGGAAATAAGCCGGTCTGTGCGGAAGGTTCTTGAGAAGACGGGGTATGAAGAAATCTCCTTTCTCTCGCTGTCGACTATGGATCACTCTTCCATAGATCTCCTAACTGAAGAGATCCTACCTTTGCTCCAACCCCAAAGGGTCGCCCTCTCTCTGCCGAGCACGCGCATAGACTCTTTCGGAGTGGAGATCGCTTCCAAGATAGCTTCGATAAGGAAGACAGGTTTGACTTTCGCACCCGAGGCAGGTTCTCAAAGACTGAGAAACGTGATCAACAAGAACGTATCGGAAGACGATCTCATGTCTACCGTTAAGACGGCGAGGAAGAACGGCTGGCAGAGAGTCAAGCTCTACTTCATGATAGGACTTCCGACCGAAAGAGATGAGGATCTTGAAGAGATAGTCAGGTTGGCCAGGCGGGTCAAAGCCGTTGGTTTCAGGGAAGTCTCAGTTTCGGCGGCAATCTTCATTCCAAAAGCCCATACCCCGTTCCTGTTTTCGCCACAGATAGGCGAAGTCGAAGCGGCAAGAAGACTAGGCATTCTGAAGAGGCTTTCTGGAAGAGGGATCCAGCTTAGCAGTCACGATCCATCTAGCAGTACGATCGAAGGTGTTCTCAGCAGAGGGAACAGAGAGGTCGGCAAAGCGATATTGAAGGCCTATAGATTGGGCGCAATCTTCGACGAATGGAACGAGGAGTTTGACGCCGCAATATGGCACGAAGCCTTTCGGGCTGCGGGAATCGATGTAGATGATTATATGAGAGGCTACGATACACATGAAGAGCTTCCATGGGAACACATCTCTACTGGAATCTCTAAGAGCTTTCTTATTGAAGAATACGAAAAGGCACTAAGGGAGGAGACCACCGGTGACTGCAGATGGGAAGGCTGTACCGGCTGCGCCGTCTGTCAGACTCTAAATGTCTCTAATGTGCTTCGCAAAGTTTGAGGGCGCTCATTTTTGAGGCTTCGGTGATGTCGCCTGCGCCGAGAAAGAGGATGACGGCATCTCTTTTCTTCTCCAGCCATTCGAGTATTTCAGAGTAGTTTACGGCGTGTACCGCCGGAACACCGTAGCTACTCAAACCTTTCAAGACCTCGGTCTCGTCGATTGCATACTGCCCCTTTTCGTAAGCCTCGTAGAGCTTGTATACACAGACCTCGGTCGCATCCTTAAGAGACATCGCGAAGCGGCCATTTTCCCTGACCAATCTCGAATACCTGTGCGGCTGAAAGACCACCACAACGTTCTTCCCCGGGAAGAATTCGCGAGCGCCTCGAATGGTACAGCTTATTTCGTCCGGAGTATGAGCGTAGTCATCAAAGAAAAAGAGGTTTCTGAAATCATCGATGCCTCTGAAAGTGAATCTTCTGTCAACCGACCTATACGACTCTAAGGAGTTTCTTATCGATTCAATAGAGACTCCCATTTCATGAGTAAGAGCAACGGCTGCAGTAGCGTTGTAAGCGTTGAACTCCCCCGGGATCATGAGCTTGAAGACACCGAGATCGGTATCTCCTTTCCAGCATCTGAAGGTCTGATTCATAATTCCCGTCGCTCTGTCGGAGAACCGGTAATCACCTCTGTCTCTTCCAAAGGTGAGAGTACCCTTGAAAATCTTTTCTGAAACAGCATCATCGGCATTCGTAACCAACATCTTTCCGACGCCTCTGGCGAAGTACTTGAAGTGATTCTTGAGATTATTGAATGAGTTATCGTAGTGTTCGAGGTGATCGCCCCGTACGTTGGTGATTATCGCATAGTCGGGCTTAAATGAAGCAAAGAAACCATCGCTCTCATCTAGCTCACTTACGATAAGGCCTTCGCCCTTTCTATAGTTTCCGTCGCTCAAGAGAGGATTTATTCCACCAAGCAAAACTGTAGGATCTCTTCCGGAGTCGACAAGAATTTTCGAAATCATAGCTGTAGTGGTTGTCTTCCCATCGGTTCCGGTCACACAGAGAGAAGTGTTTCTCGAAAGAAGGTTCTTGAGCAGTTCCATTCTGTATATTGTAGGTACACCTTCCGAAAGAGCCCTAACAAGCTCCGGGTTTCCCTGTTTAATGGCAGTAGTTCTCACCACCACGTCGGGTTTTTCGAAGTTATCATAAGAATGGCCAATAAAGATATTTATGCCCTTTGCTCGAAGGTAGTCTACCCTTTCGTTTTCCTCGTAATTCGATCCGTAAACCTGGTTACCCTCAGATGCTAAGTGCATTGCCAGACCGCTCATACCAATTCCGCCAATGCCAATAAAGTGATATTTCAAATCGATTCCTCCCGGAGTATATTATCCAAAATAATCTCAACTGGTCTTCTTGGAGGTTTGTAACAGGTCTCTCTTTGCAACATTTCTCTTATTGCAATGCTCAAAGCTTTGGAGGTCAAATTCTCTTCCAGTATAACATAACCCAACCCAACTCTTTCCAGCGAGCGAGCGTTATGAAATTGGTGATTTTCCGCCGCGCCGGGCCACGGTATTATTATACCCTTTCTTCCAAAATACTGTAGCTCTGCGATAGTAGTTGCTCCTCCTCTTGACACGACAAGATCGGCACAGGCTATTGCGTCTGTGAGGTCCTCTATATAAGAAAAAGAGCGAACAAATGAGAATCGATCAAGAGAGAGGGCCCAGTTATCGTCACCTGTAGAATGGAGGAAAGTTAACCTGTCACGGCTCATTTCAAGTTCGCTGTAGAACCTTTCTAGAGCGCTATTTATCACTTCCGATCCAAGACTTCCACCCAGCACGACAATGAAAGGACTTTCCTCTGCGAGGTTAAATCTTTTCATTACTTCGCTCTTCGTTGATTTTGCCTCTCTCACCGGGTTACCCGAGAAGATGATCCTTTCTGCCGGGATTTCGAGGTTACTACGGCTCTCCTCGAATGATATGAAGAAGAGCCTTGCATGCCTCGCAAGACTCTTGTTTGCTATTCCCACTACTGAGTTCTGTTCGTGAATGTACACCGGTATCCCTAGTTTATGAGCGGCTTTGACAACGGGATAGGAGACGTAGCCTCCCGTCGAAAACAGGAAATCGGGTGAGAATTCGGCCAGGCGTTCCCTTACCGATCTCTCGGTCTTTAAGTGAGAAAAGAGTATCCCCGCATTTGACGGGCTGTAGAGAGGCCTCTTAAGACCCGTCAGCTCCAGAGGGACTCTCTTTGCCTCGGGGAAGTCTTTTCCGAGGCTCCTGTCATCTATCTTTCCAGAGACAGTGAAGTACAGAAGATCGATTTCCCCAAACCTTTTTAGCTCCTGCAGGATCGCAACGGCAGGATAGTAATGACCACCGGTTCCACCTCCACAAAAGGCTACCTTAAGCTTCTGCATTTTCTTTTGCCTTTTCTTCTTCCGATTCGATAAGTATGGAGAAGACCAGGCCGTAGCCGATCATCAAGGACATTATCGAAGAACCGCCGTAGCTTACAAATGGCAGGGTGACACCGGTCGCCGGGAAAAGCCCGAGATTGACCGCTATGTTGATAGTTGCCTGGATCATTATGTAAAGAGCGAATCCGACTATATAGAGTTTGCCTTCGAGAGTGGTCGAGCCCCTCAGACCAGCGTCGATGAGCTCCCTTATGAAGCCCACATATGCAAGCATCAACACAAGCAGGCCAACCAGGCCGAGCTCCTCTCCTATGACAGCAAATATGAAGTCGGAATAACTAACCGGAAGGTAGTACTTGACCAGTCCCATTCCCAGACCCTTACCTGTGAGGCCACCGGAAGAGATGGCCATGAGCGAGTATGAAACCTGTTCATGTTCCTCGCCTGTAAAGGAGGACAAAAAGGAAGTTATTCTCTGAATCTGGTATTCTTCTATGAATCCGCCGCTGTAGAGAACAAGAAGCAGAACAACCACGAAGATCAACGCAAGACCTATATATTGCATCTTGATGCCGCCGATTATCATCATTACAAATGTGATCGCAACCATGATGCCCGTGGTCGAAAGGTCCGGTTCGATGAACACGAGCATTGCAAGTGGAGCAAGAATTCCCAGCGGAATCAGAAAAGTGGTAAGAAAATTCCTCTTCTTAAGTCCTCCGAAGTATTTAGCGAGCACGATCAACAGGGAGATCTTTGCAAACTCCGAAATCTGGAGAGTGAAGCTTCCGATATCTATCCACCTGTGTGAACCACCTCTGTCCGCAAAGAAGAGAACGCTGACAAGCAGTATTAGCGTAAGTGGATAATAGACCGTGAAGGCTCTCTTGAAGTGCCAGGAGCCCTTCATATATATAATCATCAGAGCACCTGCGAGTCCTATAGCAAAGGCAATCAGCTGCCTCTCAAGAAACTCAGAAGCAGTCACTCCGGGATGCCTCGCCTCCATGCTTATTCCGGCGCTGTAAATGAATACTAGTCCAAATATAATGAAGACACTTGAGTACAGCGCCAGCATTAGGTATGTTCTCTTCATGATCACTCCAATGCGTTTACTATCTCTCTGAAATGATTTCCTCTCTCTCCGTAGTTCCTGTAAAGATCGAAGCTCGACCCTCCCGGGCTCAGAACTACGCAGTCGCCGTCTTGGGCGAGCCTCTTGCTTAAGGACACTGCGTCTGCCATATTCCCTGCATTAGAAAAGCGTATTCCCCTCATCTGAAGTTTAGCAGATAAAGTCTTCATTGATGTTCCCATCATGACAAGGTGTTTCAGTTGACCTAGCTGTTCGATCAACTCGACGTATGTCTCATCCTTCTCCTGGCCTCCGAGAATCAGAATTGTCTTCGACGGTTCGAAATTTCTAAGAGCGGCGCTGACTGCGTGGGCGTTGGTCGCCTTCGAATCGTCGTAGTACTTCACTCCTTCAAGCTCTCTTACTAGCTGCAGCCTGTGGGAGAGAAAAGAGTAGCTTCTCAGCTCTTGGAAGACATCTTCGGCCGAAAGGCCGATGAGTTGTGAGATCATCAGAACTACCAGTGTATTCTCGAAGTTATGTAGACCGGCGTATGGGAGATCTGCCGTCTTGAACTTTACACCGGAAATTCTCAAGTATTCCCTGTCGAAAGTATAGTCTCCCGTGTCCGACATCGAAAAGAGACGAAGTCTGCAGCCGGCTAGAAACTCTTTATGACTCTCAAGAATCCCCTCTGGCAGAAGAGTCATTCCTTCTGTCATTTTTGCCAGCCGGAGCTTGGATCTGAAGTAGTCGTCGAGGCTCTTATGATAGTCGAGGTGATCTTCTCCCAGATTAATGATCGCAGAGAGATGAAAACGCTTTTGCTCCTCTGCAAACCACCGAAGCTGAAAGGAACTGACTTCGAGGACGTAGTAATCGAAGTCTTCGCCTGCGACACCCGCAAGAGGATCTCCCAGATTTCCTCCCTGAAAGACCTTTCGCCTCTTTCCGGAGATGATGTGGTTCAACATCGTTACGGTTGTCGATTTTCCGTTTGTTCCGGTCACACCTATCACGGTTCCCCTGGGCTTTGACCACAATCTGTCGAGAGAGACTTCAAGCTCGGTCGTAAAGTACTTGCCCGAATCGATTATTCTACTGCCCACTTCGGAAAAAGGCGAAACCCCGGGTGAAACGACGAAAGAATCGCAGCCAAACAGCTTATCGGTATGTCCATTTTCTTCAAATTCTATAGAATGCTCTTTCATGAGCGTCTTTGCTTCTTCTGCTATAGCGCCGCTGTCGGAAACAAACAGAGATAGTGGACTCCTTTCTTCAACGAACGTAGTTAGGAGTTCTTGATTAGATATCCCGAATCCCACGAACCCGATCTTCCCTTTCAGCATCATACGCACCTACCAGGTGAGCAGTCCAAAGACTGCTCCAATGAAAGCGATCAACGAAAATCTGAAGGCGATTTTACTTTCTTTCCAATTTGAAAGTTCAAAGTGATGATGTATGGGAGACATCTTGAACACCCTCTTCCCAAAGGTTTTGAAGGAAAAGACTTGGATGATGACGCTGAACATCTCGACAAGGAACATCATACCGAAGAAGAGGAGATAGCCCTCTCGGCCGTCCACGGAAAACATAACAGCGATCATTCCACCCAGTCCGATCGATCCGGTATCTCCCATAAAAACAGTGGCTGGAAACCAGTTGTGCCATAGAAACCCGGCGAGAGCACCGCAAATTGGTGCGATTATTCCGTTCTGCCAAGCCGGAAGCATAAGCATCGGAGCCAGCGAGAAAATGTACATCGAACCTGCCAGTCCGTCAACTCCATCCGAGAGGTTCACTGCGTTGCTCATTCCAGCAATTATTACTGCCGAGATCGGATAGTAGGCAAAACCGAAGTCGATCTTCCCTATAAGGGGAATCACTATATGAGTGTGCGGATTGACAAGCTGAATGAGAAAGACAATTATCGAGGCAGACAACAACTGCAGCATCAGTTTCTTTCTGCCGCTCAGGCCCGACGCGTTCTTCTTAACGATCTTTGAAATGTCGTCTACAAGTCCTATAATGCCAAAGAGTACGCCGGAGAGTATCACGATCAAGATCTCGACACTGAAGGCAAAGATCAAGGCTACAGCAAGCGCAATCGGAAGAAAAATGATCCCCGCCGCGGTAGGCGTTCCGGTTTTGTAATTGTGGAGATCCGGCCCTTCCTCTCGAATATACTGACCGATCTTCTTTCTTCTCTGATATCTTTTGAAGGGTTCGATGGCAAGTGCGCTCAACAGGAACGCCAGAAGAAAGGAGAGGGCTTCTCTATGCATTTCTAATCAGCTCCAGAAAAGATTCGTAAACTCTCTCAAGAGCGACAGCTCTGGAGGCTTTGAAGAAGACCAGGTCTCCGGGCATTACGTTTCTTTGGAGCCAGGAAGCCACTTCTCCAATTTCGCTGCTGACCAGGGAAGGTTCCATATTCTTTGAAGCAGCTTCAATTGCTTTGTCCTGGTTGAACAGGACCGTTTTGTCGAAACTCTTCAAGAGTTTTCCAAGTTTTACGTGAGTATGCGTCTCCTCTTCCCCCTGCTCAAGTATTGAACCTGCAACTGCGATTTTTCTGGAGTGCTTGAGTTTCTCTATTGATACCATTGCCGATTCCCAGGATTCGAGGCTGCTGTTGTAGAAATCACTTATCAAGGTGATCCCATGGAGGCTTACGACAGCAAATCTGTCCTTGAAGGGCAGTTTGAAGGCATTAAGGAAGATAGAAGGCTCGGGGAGGCCCTCAAACAGTGCCACAAGATAGGCGGCACCGAGATCCATAAGCTGGCCGTAGCTCCAAATGCCTCTTAACCTGGCAAAACGATCGCCTTGACAGTCGAAGTGTAGCATCGTGTCGCACCCGTCGTATGAGAAATCAATTATGGAAAAGTCGGAGTTGTCTCTTCCAAAGAGGCGTGTTTCCACCGACAGGGCGGCAGCAAACTCTCTAAGCCTTTCATCACACCCTCCCAGTATTGCCTTGGTAAGCCTGCTCGAGTCGAATATCGAGAGCTTCTCCAGCAGCAGTTCTTTCGGGTGCTTGAAGTTCCCTACATGAGCTGTCCCAACGTTTAGAAGTACGCAGAGATCGGGCTCCACCAGATCGACAAGTCTCTTTATATCCCCCTTTGCACTTGTTCCAAATTCGAAGACTCCGTAGTGAGATGAGAGAAGCTCCCTCCTGTTTTCGAGCAGCGACAAAGGCAGACCTATTTCAGTGTTCAAATTGCCGGCCGTTTTGAAGGTCTTTCCAAGTCTCGAAAGAAGGTACGACGTTATCTCCTTCGTTGTGGTTTTCCCGTTAGAACCCGTTATTCCGATCCTGCTCTTGAGGTTTGAACGAAACAGAATTGCTCTTGCCGCTTCCATCAACAGTTCTTTCGTATCGTCAACCGTTATTACTCTACTGTTCGCAGATGATCTGTTCGAAAAAACCAGAGAAGCTCCTGCCGAGAGGGCTTCGTCAACGAAGTCGTTGCCGTCGACCCGTTCGCCCTCCAGTCCCACAAAGACATCACCGTCCGACACTCTTCTTGAATCTAATGCTATCCGCCGTTCTTCCGTTTGAATCAAAAATTCTTCAACCGCCGATTTCGATGTCACTTCTTGATGTGCCTCCGGAACTTGCTCTCCAGTATGTCCTTCACTACAAGTTTATCGTTGAAGGGAATCTTTCTGTCGCGTAGAATCTGAAAGTCTTCATGGCCGCGTCCGGCTATCAAAACCATATCCTGGCGGTTCGCCAGCGTAAGCGCAACCGATATTGCCTCCCGTCTGTCGGGAATGACCAGATACGGCTTGAACTTGTCCACGCCGCTTTCAAGATCCTGGAGAATTTCTACAGGGTCATCAAACTTAGGATCGTCGGAAGTGAGAATAACTACGTCACTGAATTTCGAAGAGACCTCTGCCATCAACGGCCGCTTTCCTTTGTCGGCCGAACCACCGGCTCCAAAGACAAGAATCAACCTTCCCGGAGTCAGCCTCCTTGCCGTCTTCAGGAGTTTCTCCATAGCGTCTGGTGTGTGTGCGAAGTCAATTACAACATCGAAGCCGTATTTTGTTGCTTCCTCGACAAACTCGAATCTTCCGGGGACGCCGCCAAATGCGGAGATCGCTTTGGCTATGTGATCGAGGTCGTAATTAAGTGAATTGAGAGCGGCAATGGCGGCCGCAATGTTATAGGCATTGTGTTCCCCGATCAATCTCGAATAGATCCTGTGCGAGGAGCCGTAAGGAGTCTGTATCGTGAAATCCATTCCCGTTCGGGAAATGTCCAGATTCTCGATCCTGTAATCCGATTCATCGCCAAAACCGTACGTAGTGATTCTATTTCTAGCGATGTGAATGTCTGCAATGTTCACTTTGTCCCCATTTACTATGGCGATTCCATTTGACTTCAACAAAGAGAACATCCTCATTTTAGATCTGTAGTAGTCGTCGAAGGTGGGATGAAAATCAAGGTGATCTCTGGTCACGTTGCTGATTATTCCAACATCAAAGCGCATTCCCTCTACCCTGTTCATTGAAAGCGAGTGAGAAGAGACCTCCATAATAAAATACTCGCTCTTCATCTTTGCCGAAAGTTGAAGAAGTTTCGCCAGTTCAACTGGTCCGGGAGTTGTGTTCTTCGGGTTCGAGTAAATACGCTCACCCACAACATTTCTCACCGTGCCTATCAATGATGCCTTTCTCTCAAACGAAGAGAGAACATGGTAGATCAGGGTCGTGATGGTTGTCTTCCCATTTGTGCCTGTTACACCGATAGTGGTTAGCTTTCTGTAAGGATGGCTGTACTCTTCCATGGTAAGCAATGCCTCAACAAAACGAGAACTCTTCACATAAACAACAGGAACACTCACTTCCTCGTCTTCTATCGGCATTTCAGCTATCAAAGCGACTGCACCCTTTCTCTGAAGTTCCCTCGCAATCAGATGTGAATCGAAACTAGTGCCCTTGATGCATATGAAGAGGTTTTTCTCTCTAAGAACCCTTGAGTCACTCTCAATATGATCAAATTCCGGATCGATGTTGCCGGGATTCACCACCTGAAGAACACTGTTGCCGAGGAGTTCTATGACCTGAGATAACCTCATTGATCACACCCCTTTCGCTCTTATTGATTGTATCATCGGTCTCTGAAGTTGACAACAGAGGCGGCAAATGGTAACATTTATTAGCAGTCTATGGGAGGGAGTGCTAAGTGTCGAAAAAACGAACAGGTGGCCCAGAACTGAATCCCAGGCAGATAAGGGTGCTCTACTGCGTTTCTAGAGAATACATTTCTTCTGGAAAACCTGTGAGTTCTAAACAGGTTCTGGAGCACTCTAATCTCAAGTTCAGTTCTGCAACAGTAAGAAATGATATGAGAAAACTTGAGTTTCTAGGATATATATACCAGCCCCATACCTCTGCGGGCCGTGTTCTGACGGACAAGGGGCTGAGGTTCTACCTTGATTCGGTAAGAACTATCACGGAAGACCTCCGGGAAAGTAATGTTGCGATCGCCATAAGGCAGACAAGCGTTGTTGGGGATGTGGAGCATCTCTTGCAGGGGATGACAAGGATACTTGCTCGTGCCGTGTCGGGATTTGTGGTGATAGAGAAGCCTAAGTTTGACAGCTTACTTGTTAACAGTGTAGCGATTTCAAAGATAACCGACGGCTACCTCAATGTGTCAATAGTCACCGATTTGGGAGTCAGTCTTAACACGACTGTTTTTGTAGGAACCAGCGATTTCGATATTGCCAGTTTTCAGAAGTACTTAAATATGGCCGTTGTAGGAAAGACAATCGGTGAGATAAGAAAAGGAATCAAGAATGTAGAGCTTAGATACGACCAGTGGCACGACAGAAGATTGCAGGATATCATACAGTTCTTACAGAGCATATTCGAGAAGGAAAACGAAGAGAAGTACTACAGGTACGGTCTTGAGTTCATAATTTCGAACGACCATCTCGATTCTTCAGATATCTCTGGGCTGGTAAGATCTGTGGAAAATCCGAAGAATCTTGAGTTGTTACTGAGTTCCTTTGGCGAATTCGATGATTACAGGGTCTTCATTGGCGATGAAGTGGGCAGGGATGAGCTCAAGAACTTCGCAGTATTTGCTTCCCCATACACAAGAAAAAATGAGAAGATAGGATATGTCTTCATTATTTCGCCAAAACTTACCTACTACGAGAAGATAAACGCGTACTTGAACTTTTCAATAAATAGATTATCAGAGGTTTTTTCGAATAGATAGGAGGAAAGCAATATGACGCAAGCCGAAAATGAAAAGAATCTTGAAGAAATTAAGAATGAAGTCGATGGGAGAAAAAGACCGGAAGAGAACGAGATACAGGAATCCGGAACTCATGAAGAATCGGAAATAGAAGAAATCAAGGAAGGCCAGCAAGAGAAGGATAAACAGGCAAATGGCGCTGTGGAGGAGTCTGAGATAGACGAGTCGGAGGTCTTGAAGAATGAGATAAAAGCTCTTAAGGAAGAAAACGCTAGACTTAGAGCGGAATTCATCAACTACAGAAATGCTCTGATTCGTGAGTCGGAAGAGAGTTCAAGGAGGCATAGGGAGAAGATGATTCTCAGGCTCATAGATATATACGATAATCTTGGGCGTGCCCTGGAAAACGCAGAAGATTCAAGCGAGGGACTCGTCTCGGGTATAAGATTGATTCACAAATCTATCGAGCGGCTCATGTTTGACGAAGGGCTGTCCCTTATTCTTCCCGAGATCGGTAAGCCTTTTGATCCCTTTTCCCATGAGGTTGAGGAGACCGTTTCTTCAAACGATGTTCCGGACATGGCCGTGTTTGGTGTTGTGGAAAGTGGATACAAACTGAATGGCAAGGTTCTCAAGCCTGCTAGAGTCGTTGTTGCCGTAAACAACTCTTCCAAGTTCGAATGAGAGCCTTCGGTGGTGATATAGATGGCTCAGTCAAGAAAAGATTATTATGAGATTCTCGGAGTCTCTCGAAACGCTTCCGATGAAGACATAAGAAAGGCCTACAGGAAACTGGTCAAGGAATGGCATCCAGACGCCTATAAGGGATCCAGCAAGAAGGATGCAGAATCGAAGTTTAAAGAAATCCAGGAGGCGTATGAGGTTCTCTCCGACAAGGAAAAGAGGGCAATGTTCGACCGTTTCGGATATGTCGGCGACCCCGCTTCCTTCAGTCGCGGTTCGGGAAGGACACCGGGAAATGCCGGAGGAAATTTTGACGAAGTCTTTGGAGATTTTCAGGATGTCTTCGACGTCTTTTTTGGAGGAAGCAGGTCCGGTGCCAGTAACAGATCGCAAGGACCGCGAGCAGTTAGGGGAGAGGATATTCACGCCTCGGTCGTTATTGAGCTGAGGGACGTAATCCTTGGAAAGAAAGTAGTTCTCGAGTACGACAGGAACAAGGTCTGTCAGAGCTGCGACGGAACGGGCGCAGAGGGTGGTACAAGTTATAGAACCTGTCCCACGTGTAACGGCAGCGGTTATGTAAAGGATGAGCATAGATCATTCTTTGGGATATTCAGCAACACCCATGCCTGCAACACCTGCAATGGTTCAGGGAGAATAATAGACAAGCGATGCGGTGTATGCGGTGGAAGAGGCTACGAGAAGGAGAGACACAAGGTCAGTGTAACGATTCCCGCGGGTGTTGAAAATGGCGCAACTTTGAGGATAGGCGGTCACGGAAATGCCGGACAGAATGGAGGCCCGTACGGCGATCTTTATGTCAGTGTAAGAGTCGAAATGCCGACTGAGTTCAGGCGTAGCGGGAATGACCTTTATGTCAGCAAAGAGATAGACTACGTTGAAGCTGCTCTGGGTACGACCACAGAGGTTCCGCTTCCTGAGGGAGGAACGGAGACTCTCAAAGTCCCGGCGGGGACAAGTCCCAACACGGTCTTCAGAATGAAGAATCTAGGCGTTCCCAGTGTATCTGGGGGTAGGCGCGGAGATCTCCTGGTAACTGTAAGAGTCAATATTGGCAAACCTTCAAGCAAGGAGAAGAAACTTCTCCAGCAAATTGCAAAGCTCAAGAATTCGAGGGTTGTAGAGTGAAGTGAGCAGGAAAACTTTTCTCGACTACTTTTTGATCACGGTTGGATCCGTACTGACCGCGATATCAATAGTGTCATTCATGATCCCTAACAACATTATTGCCGGCGGGGTTAGCGGACTGGCGATAATTGTTTTCAAGGTCTTCGGACTCTGGGTCGGTGCCCAGATGTTTGTGTACAACATTGTTCTCTTTCTTCTTGCCTTCGTGATTCTGGGAGTAGGTTTTGGAATAAAGTCAATATACTCTGCGGTGCTGATGTCCTTGACTGTCGATATCCTTCAGAGATCGAAATTCCCCGTTTTCGATGCCTCTACGACTCAAGACGGCTTTCTTCTGGTGGCAATCTACGGCGGTGTAATTGCAGGCGCGGGAATGGGGCTGGTTCTCTGGCGAGGGGCCTCGACAGGTGGTACAGATATCCTTGCCATGATATTTTCCAAGTATCTGAGCTTCAGCACGGGTACGGGTCTGCTGATCAGCGATTCATTAATAACTATGCTTGCGGTCGTTGTGTTCGGCCCAATAGCGGCTATGTACGGAATTATAACGATCTTCACCACTAGCAAGACAATAGACGGAATAATCGAGGGTGTGGGAAACACCAGGACGGCCTTTGTGATAAGCAAGGAAAGCGAATCGATCAAGAATCGAATCATAAAAGAAATGGAGCGCGGTACGACAATGCTGAAGGCTACCGGGGGTTTCTCCGGCGAGGAGAGGCCGGTACTTATGGTTTCGATAAGGCGAAGAGAGATCGGACAGTTGAGGCACATTGTGAAAGCTACAGATAAACGGGCCTTTGTGATAATTGTAAACAATTCTGAGGTCTTCGGTGAGGGCTTCAAGAATCTCACCTGAGGAGATGGTATGAAGTACATATGTTTCGATACTTCTTCAAGAACTCTACTTTTCTCTGCCAGTAACGGCAGGGCAGTTATTGATATCAGAGCGCATGAGATCGACAGATACGGCTCAATGTTGGCCGTAATTATAAAACAGTCCATAGAGAATTTGAAGATCGAGGCCTCGGAACTCGATTTTATCGGAGTTGGGGTCGGACCTGGTTCGTTAACGGGACTGAGGGTTGGAATCTCAACTGCAAAAGGAATGGCCTTCCCCTTTGATCTTCCCACCGTCCAGTTCAACTCTCTTGACATTCTTGCAAGGGCGATCGATAGCGAAAGATTCGCAGTCTTGAGACGCGGAAGAGAGGGGCACTACTACTGGAGAGAGTACAGAAAGGGAATTCCGTTTGGAGAGACGGGTTTCACAAGTTCCGCAGAACTTGTATCTCGAATCGATGCTTCAGAGATCGGGCTCTTCCTAGATGGCGAGATCGACCCCTTGTTCGACGACTTCAGAATTAGTAAAGTGGAGCGGTACGATCCCTCTGTAATGAGGGATATTGCGGTCGACAAATTCTCTGCAGGAGACACAACAAACTACTCCAGTCTGGCACCGATGTATCTTCAGAAGTCAATAGCCGAGATAAACTGGGAGAAGAAGAAGTCCGAAGGAGAGCGTTAATCTTTTCTCAAAAGAATCAGCGGAACAAGCATTTCCTCAGGAGTCAGTCCCCCGTGTCTCCCTTTGAGAGAGTGTTCCTGCCCGGTGTATTTGAAACACAACGAATAATCGCCCTTAGAGACAGTGATTAGCTCGCCTCTTCTCTTTCTGAAAGTATTAGTCAGAGGTTTTCCAAAGAGCTTTATCTCATCCATTTCCGATGGTTCAATAATCTCTACATAATCCCCAAACTCCTCTTCCATTTTCTTCCTGGTCTTTTCTCTGTCGAGGGAATAGATGTAAGACATCCGTTGCTCGCCTCCGGGCATCGAGTACATCTGCTCAAAGACAGGATCGAATTTTGACCACCAGATCTCGTGTTCCCAGGGGGTCTCAATCTGACCGTGATCGGCCGTGATTAAGAACGCTGTTTCGTGTTGTGCCCTGTCTTCGAAAAACCTTTCAATTGTGGAGAACAGTAGTGCGGTCTCCGAAATATACGACAGAGAGTTCGGTCCGTATCTGTGGCCGTACGTGTCGATAAGTCCCCAGTAGACAATGGTCAGGTTTGAGCGTTCTTCAGATGAAAGAATTGCATCTAGCTCTTCAAACATATCGCCGAGGCCGTGGACGCCCCGAGCTATACCTCCGCGCGAATGCATCCTCGTCAAGCCGGTGTTCACGAAGCTCTTCGATGTAAGGTGGTATCCTCTTACGCCCGCTTCTTTGAGAGATTCGAAGACGGTGGGTCTCTGATTGAACTTAAGAGGATCGAAACCCAGTCTGGTGAGATTGTCTCTGTCCTGAGTGTAAGGAGTCAATTCGATCATATTCACAAGTCCGCCGTACTCCGGCATGTTTTGCAGGTAACCCAGTATTCCGTGTTCTCCCGGTACCGATGCGGTGAATATCGAGGTGAGGGCGCTCGAAGTGGTCGAAGGAAAGACGGATGTCAGCATTCTTACGTCCTCTCTGTTGAAATACTTGAAGCTGTTGCTTTCAAGCACTTTCGAGAGATTGTAGTAACCGACTGCATCTACTATGAACACGACAAGCTTTTCTATTCCTTCAAGATTCAGCCCGTTCTCAGTGAAAGAGTATCCTTTCACCCCGGAGTTCACCTCAGCTCCAAAGTGTTTTAGAATGGCTGCCGATAGGTTCACAATAGAAGTACTGTCGTATCCTGGATAGATGGACTCCACTGGAAACTCCTTCCACTCTTCGGACACCAAAGCAAGGCAAGACTCCGTGAAGAGATGCCTGTTTCCGAAAGTCAATATTCGCTTGGGTTCATAATCACTTCTACAATTATATACGATCGCTGCCTCGGCTTTCTTACAGACAAACGCAGAACCAGCACTTGTCTTCGAGACGGCTCTTGTCAAAATAGCCCGGTTCAGGCCTTACAGCCGGAGCGGGCTCGGAATTCGTTCTTGTTGATTCACAATTCAAAACATTCCAGTATGGAAGAACATGTCGAGTGAAAGCTACTCTTTCACTCCTCCCTGTGTCAGCCCTCCAACGATGTAATCCTGTAACACCAGGAAGAAGATTACCATGGGAACTGCCCCGATGAGAGCTGCAGCCGTGAATGGGCCCCAGCTTGTCTCGAATCTTCCCGAAAACTGCCAGAGTCCAACCGCGTAAGTCCATTTGTTCATATCCTGAAGGAGTATCCTGGCAATCAGATACTCGTTAAAGATGTTCATAAATGTAAGAATAGCCACAACAGCCAGAATCGGTCTGGCTAGCGGCAAAATCACCTTTGAAAAGGCCTGGAATTTTGTGGCTCCGTCTATCATTGCGGCCTCTTCGAGCGAGTTTGATATTGTGTCATAGTATCCCTTGATCAGCCAGATGTTGAAGGCTATCCCGCCGGAATAAGCGAAAATTAGTCCACCGAGTGTGTTAAGCCCCAGGAAGGGGATCACGCTCCCCATGAATTGAAGCAATGCGTAGAGTGCAACCATGAACATTATCGTCGGGAACATCTGGATCAACAGCAGACCAAGGAGTCCTTGCTTTCTTCCCCGGAATCTCATCCTGCTAAACGGGTAGGCTGCAAGAGAGGCAACCGCAACGCTGATAAGCGACACGGACAGAGCAACGATTACCGAATTCAACAGCCATCTGACGAAATAGAAGTAGGTGCTCTCCTTCTGAGCCCAGATTTGATTGGTCCTGAAAAGGGCTTTGTCTATCTCTCTCAAATCTTGAGAGTATGACGATGAATAAGAGGCGGGTTTTTCGATCAGATCGGATATGAGTCTGGAGGCACGTTGGTATTTGGCGTTGACTTGTTGAAAGAGGGAATTGTAAGTCTCCTGCATCTTTCCGAAGTCTTCCAGTGTCACTGAAGTTCCGAGAAATCTAAGATCTATGTAGTTGTTCACCTTCAAAGCGAGTTCATCTTTCATCGACCTCATGCTTGTAATCAGCTGATTCAACAGGACCGTTCCTTCTTTTGCTTCTGTGTTCGCCCTGGTGAAATCGTCGTACCAGGTTAGCGCTCTGTAGCGGCTTGAGGATCTTATTTTGAAATAGTTATTCAAAACGTCTGTAAGCCTTAAAACATAGTCTCTGGCCTCATCCACTGAGTTGATCTCCTCTTCGACAGACAGCATGGCCGTTCTTATGTTTACCGCTTCCAGAGCCTTTGCGTATTCATCCTCCGCTCTGTCTGCCTCTTCCTGAAGTGAGGAGATCTTCTTGTTTAGAAGCTCGCTTTCCTCTTTCAAAGATTCCAACTCCGTCCTGAGTTCTATTGTGTTTTCTGAGACTTCAACGTATTCAGAGGCACTGATCTCCAGAACCGGCAAGATGCGTGAAAGATTAGATAGAACAGTATTAATTACGTCCGCTCCGTTCGAGACTTCAGAATTTCCCGAGGCGCCCAAAAGCGCCTCTCTGTTGTCTGAGAACCAGGCCATCTCTCCTGACAGCTCGGAAAGAGCGGCCGACAGCTCTTTGACGTTCTCCATCTGTGATTGCTGTCCTTGAACAATGTCGATAGTCTCTCTTGCCGAAATGATCCCATTCAGTGAATTCATGAGTTTGGCTTCCGTGACGGCTGTTCGGTTTTCGATACCCTTCGAGATAACGACTTGCAGTGGAAGAATCAAGGCAGACAGCTTTCTGGTCTCCGATACCAGTGTGGGCATGGCAATCTGCAGTGAGTCTTCCAGCTCTGCCAATGCCGATTCTGAGACGGCAAGAGACTTTCTGGTCGACTCTATTGTGCTCTCGACAACCGACAGCTTTTCGGTTGCCTCGATATATTCATAGTATTCCGCGCCGAAAGCTTCTCCTGCAAGAGAGTACAACTCCTCAGAGACGCTTTCAGCAGCCGCTGCTGCAGCTTCCCAAGCTTCACCAGCCGATTTGAAGGAATCGTAGAGACTGGTTCTTACTCGATTCAGTTCAGCGGCCCGGTCTTCTGGCATCGATGATTCAGCGTCCCTGAGATATCTGTTTATTACTCTTAGCCATTCTACCTTTCTCCATTCAGAGTAGTCTATTTCGGACAGAGATATGTAGTTCTGAATCGACTCCAGAGAATTGATTACTTCGTCCTTATTCTCAAACTCGAGAGTCTCGATTGCGCTTAATGTCTCGTCTCTGTGAATGAAGACTTCTTCATAGAGTCTCCTGTATCTTTCAAGAGAATCGGAGATTGGGGCAGCTCGTTCACCAAGCAAATCCAGGTAGAATTGATAGCCCTTCTCCAGCGAAGGTGATGTCGTTTGAAGGATTTCACCGATAGCATATGCGGTTTTTACTTCACTGACTTCGCCGATCTCTTTCAGCCTTTCTTCGAAAAGGTTTTTGTCTTTGAGTCTCAGTTCGTTCATTTCCTTAATGATCAGGCTATCTTTGTCTTTCAGATCATTCTCTATAGAGGTCGTGCCCCCTTCGACGGCTGCAACCATGACTTCGCTCTCAACCATGAGTGAGTCGAATTTGGCAAGATACCTCTCCACAGTTTTCTTCAGATCCTCCTGACTTCTTTCTCTGTAATCTCCGGTTGCGTATGTAGCGCTTTGCAGATCGAGAATGAGCCTCCCTACACTTCTCTCGGGAAAGAGTAGATTTCGGTAATGCTGTAAAGTCACCCTGTTGGAGAAGAGGTTCGATGAGAATGCAGCCTGATCTCTCCTGATCGATGTGCTTACGAGCCAGACCATTGGGAAGAGGACTACAACGACGATGACAATTAGAACTATGTGTCTGAGCCAGTACTTCCTTTTCTCAACGGCCATTATCTGCTCACCTCTTCAAAGGAACCGGATAGTTTGAAGTTTATCCAGCTGAAGCCTGCGACGATTATGAATATGATTATTGAGATAGCGCTTGCAAAGCCGAAATCCTGACCTCTCCCTTCAAAGGCCAGCTTGAATGTATATGAGATCAGAATATCTGTTGCACCCGCCGGTGTCGAAGCTCCCACAATGGCCGGACCACCCTGCGTAACAAGATAGATTCCAGTGAAATTGTTGAAGTTGAAGGCGAAGCTGCCAACAAGCAAAGGAGCAATGGTGACCATAAGCAGGGGAAAGGTGATCTTTCTGAATCTCTGGAATTTCGTTGCACCATCTATTGATGAGGCCTCGTAAAACTCTTCAGGAATGCTCTGCAAAGCGCCCAGGCTTACCGTCATCATGTATGGGAAGCCCAACCATGTATTGACAATCAAGACCGAAACCTTTGCCCAAAAGGCATCGTTCAACCACTTTATGGGCTCCATTCCGAAGAGTCCCTGGACTATGAACCTGTTCAGAACCCCATAGGTTTCGTTGAAGAAGCCATTTCTCCATACTAGCGCAGAAATGAATGCAGGAACGGCCCAGGGGATAATCAACAGTGTTCTGTATATCTTCTTTCCCTTAAGTCTCTGATCATTCAGCGTGATTGCCAGCGCCAGGCCAATCACGAATGAGAAGAGAACGCTGAGTCCTGCCCAGGTAAAAGTCCAGCCAAAAACCTGAAAGAACGGTCCCCTAATTTTCGGATCCTGGAACATCCTGACGAAATTCCAGAAACCGACATCCGATATGTAACCCTCAACTATGAATTCGTTGCCATTTGCATCTATATCATAGAAAAAGCCGCCTTCTTCTAGCAGGGTCCTCCCCGACTGCCTATTATAGACAACGGTCTCCTGAACGGCTCGTCCGGCCGAAAAGGTCGTTTCGGCCCTCAAAGCATATTTCCTTTCCGTTGTTGCAAAGGTAGTGTAGAGAGAGTTCGGGAACAGCCTGACCTGATTCCCTTCACTGTTTGTGAACTCTGCATTTCGCAGCCAGATTCCTCTTATTTCACTGAAATAGAATGATGCGTTTGGCCTCGTAGAACTGTCCTGCGGAGAATAGAAGTATATGAAGCGCTCACCCGAGTCCGCACGGATTGTGAGGATCCTGTCATCAGGAGATCTCGATAGAGTGTAGTTAACACTCCCAATCGAAAAGCTGTCCCCGCTTACCTCAAACATTTTGGCCGTCGCATGCGTTATGTTGCCCTCGGCGTCTCTGCTGATTGCCTGTGGTCGTGGAGCGGCAAATAAGCTCCCGTTATTCCTGGAAGTAAGCAGAGTAATGAATCTGTCTGTGGGGTTGTAGTTGTCGAGCTCGATATAAATAGAGAACTCGAATTCTTCAGGGCTCTCAGGGATGTAGAAGTAATCGCTGAGAAGTTTCTGAATCGACTGCTGTCTGGTGAAGAGATGCCCGGTTCCGTAATTAGTGAAGGCAGTTCTGAATGTGTAATACATCGGATATAGGGTGAGAATGAAAAGCAGGATCATAGCGGGAATCATGTATCTGTACGGATAGCCTTTTGGATTCAAAGCGATTATGTCGATGAGCAAGGTCAAGACGACCATCGTGACCATAAGACCGAAATTTCCATCGGCGTACAGCAGATATATGCTCCACAAGGAAAAGGCATTGAATACTGCGAGAATAGCCAGAGAAAAGAGAAAGATTACAAATCGCCTTCCACTCAAGGTAATCCCTCCAGGCAGTTAAACCAGAGCGCGGGAATCTCCCGCGCTCAGTCTAACCAAGTTTAGAGATGTGAATAATACAAAAGGGATACTAGTTTCCTATAGAGGTCTTTATCTTCTCAACTGCCGAATTGAAAGCGTTCTCTACCGTATCTTGGCCATTGATGATAAGGCCAAGTGCGTCACCCATAGCGCCCCATACACTTGCCATTTCAGGTACGTTAGGCATTGGAGTTCCTACGGAAGCACTCTTAGAGAACTGCAGAACGTCATACAGCTCTGGACCTGCGTCGGCTTCAATGAAGGAGAAAACGTCTGCCCTTGCCGTTCCCCTTCTTTCCCCGAGGAACATGCCGTACTGACCGTCGAAGCTGCCGATGTAGTTTACAACGAACTCAGTGGCCTCAAGTTTGCTTGGAGACTTGGAGTTTATCATGAAGCCCTGTACTCCGACGAATGGTCTCGGAGTTGTTCCGTCGTCGAATGTGATTTCGCTGAAAGGAAGAATCGCGTAGTCGATACCTGTATCACGGTAACTTGGGGTTGCCCATATACCGTTAATGATGAATGCGGCCAGTCCGTCTTTGAACAGAGAGTCCATAAGGTTGTAGTTTGGACCTCCTGGAATTAGACCTTTGTCGAACCAAGATTTGATGAGATTTCCGCCTGCAATCGCGCCTTCGTTGTTCAAACCTATGTCGGTTACATCAAGCCCCTCAGCGGTTTCCTTGAAGATGTAGCCGCCTCTTCCCAGTATGAAAGGAGCAGAGTGATAGAAATCCCCAACGGCGTAGATCAGGCCGACAACTTCGTCATCTGAAACTTCGAAAGCCAGTTCTTCAAGCTCTGAGATTGTTTTCGGAGCTTTGAATACGAGATCCTTGTTGTAGATGATTGCAATCGCTTCAATAGTGTAGGGGACACCGTAGAGGTTTCCACCGTAACTGAAGGCATCTAGAGCAACATCGTAGTACTGATCTGCCTCGGGAAGAAATGGAATCGGTTCGATAAGGCCGTTGATTGCAAGTTCTCCGACCCAGTCGTGTGCACCGACAATAATATCGGGGCCCTCTCCGGCAGGAGCCGCTGTGAGGAACTTAGACTTTATGTCTCCAAAATTCACCTGCTGTATCTCCACCTGAATGCCATAGTCGCTTTCGAAATCAGCGGCAAGCTTCTCAAGTGCCGGGATCTGATTTTCCGAGGACCAAATCACCAATTTCGCGCTTGCAAACGATAACATCACAATTAGCAAAACAAGAACAGCTGTAAGCTTTCTCATCTTTAGAACCCTCCTTTAGTAGAGTAGGGGTACTCCCTGAATAAATTGTATCAGAAAGTTCCGTTTTATTTAAGCTGTGTTACTACTGCTAAGAAATAAAAAAACGCCCTCATTCTCCGTGAAGGCGTCCATTCCTCGATAGTGATCCGCTACTGACTCTAAAGGTGCGTTAGTTCAGGTAAACATTGTTAATACTACGAATCAAACCGGATATACTGTGATTCCCTCTTTGAAGTCTTTTGCAACGTCAAAGTCGATTCTTAATGAGTTCTGGTATCTTTGAGCAAGAAACCTCTTTCCAACCTCGCCGAGAAGAAGGTAGATCAGAAGGTCTTCATCGCTTTGTGCCAAAAGACCTAACTCGCTCCTGCCCCTTTCCACTTCGGGATCGAGAGTATCGCCAGGTCTGTGCGAAATCGACTCTTCGACTCCCATGACACGGGATTTCAATGATTTCTCAATTTCTGCGGGCGGAGAGCCATAAAAGCCTTTTATATACCTCTCGACTTCTTTCGTGATCGTTTTGTATCTCTCTTTGTTCATCACATTCAAGACGGCCTGAACACCTACTATCTGAGACGTTGGAGTCACTAGTGGGGGGTATCCGAGATCGGCGCGGACTCTTGGTACCTCTTCAAGAACCTCTTCGAATTTGTCGCTCATATTCTGTGATTTGAGTTGATTGATCAGATTGGAGTACATTCCTCCGGGGATCTGATTCTCCAAGACCGAGGTGTTTATCGTAAAGCCGGCATCGGTGCCGCTGTGGTTTCTCCTAACATCGGCAAAGTAGTCGTTTATCTCTTTCAGGAGCGGATAATCGGGCCGGTCTGCAAGTCCGATATCATGTAGAACTGTCCAGATGCTTTCTACACCGGGCTGTGAAGTCCCAAATCCCATTGACGAGGTCGCCGTATCGAGTATATCTGCTCCGGCCTCTGCACTCTTTAGGTAAGTCATGCCTGCGATTCCCGTAGTGAAATGAGAATGCACTTCCAGCGGGATCGAATGTCTCTTCTTAATCTCGTTCACAAGCGTGGTTGCCGTTCCAGGCTTAAGGAGGCCGGCCATGTCCTTTATGCAAAGGGAGTCTGCCCCAAGTTCCAAAGCTTTATCGGAAATCTCGACGAAGTAGTCGACATTGTGAACTGGGCTGGTTGTATATGACATTGCAACCTGGAGATGCATTCCACTTGCCTTAACTGCTTTTGCGGATTTTTCGAGATTTCTGAAGTCGTTGAGGGCGTCGAAGATTCTTACGACATCTATACCGTGTTTTGACATGGTCTTCACGAAAAGCTCCACAACATCGTCTGCGTAGTTCCTGTAACCCAGTAGATTCTGCCCTCTGAGAAGCATTTGAAGCTTAGTCTTCTTGAATCTCTCCTTAAGGACATCGAGTCGTTCCCAGGGATCTTCATCAAGGTATCTCACGCAGGAGTCGAAGGTGGCTCCACCCCAGACTTCAACGGCATGGTAACCCACTTGATCGACAAGAGGGGCAATCTTCGCTAATTCGTTAGTTGTGACCCTTGTAGCCAGAAGTGACTGGTGAGCGTCCCTCATCGTAGTATCAACGAAACAGACTTTTCTCAATTTAGTGCCTCCTCTCTGTGTACAATACAATGATAGAGGAGTGATGTTATGCGATCAAATAAAAGAGATTACGAATTCGACATAATTGTCATAGGTGCCGGCCATGCAGGAATTGAAGCCGCTCTTGTCAGTGCCAGGATGGGTATGAGAACACTTGTTCTAAATATCAACCTTGATACGGTTGGGTGGACTCCATGCAATCCGGCAATGGGAGGTCCGGCGAAAGGGGTCGTTGTTAGAGAGGTTGACGTTCTTGGCGGAGAGATGGCAAAGTCGACCGATCGGGCATCGCTCAACATTCGTGTCCTTAACACCAGCAAAGGAGCCGCCGTCAGGGCGTTGAGAGCACAGGTAGACAAGAACAGATACAGTCAGATTATGAAAAGAGCCCTCGAAATGCAGGACAATCTCCAGTTGCAGAGTGGAATCGTGAAGGCTATTGAAACCGAGAAGGGTTGTGTTAAGGGCATAGTGACTCACTTCGGTCTCAGATATTCTGCACGGTCTGTGATAGTCTCTTCCGGTACATTTTTGGGGGGGAAGATATTCATTGGGCCGCATGAGTTCCCAGCCGGCCGGCTGGGTGAGTTCCCGGCTACAGAACTGACGGGCTCTCTTAAATCGATCGGATTCGAAGTGAGACGTTTCAAAACCGGTACTCCCGCAAGAATCGCGGGCAGGTCCATCGATTTCAACAGGATGGAACGTCAAGGAACAGCCCAGAGTCCGCTGGCCTTCTCATATTTCTCCGAGCCATTCGTGCTTGCAGACGACCACCCATGCTGGCTCACCAGGACAAATGAAAGGACTCATGACATCATCAGGAGAGATCTTCACTTCTCCCCCCTTTATGGAGATGTGAAACTTATCGATTCCAGAGGGCCGCGATACTGTCCCTCAATAGAGGACAAAGTGATCAAATTCTCTTCTAAAGAAAGCCACCAGCTTTTTGTTGAACCTGAGAGCGCCCTGAGTGACGAATACTATTTGAACGGCCTTTCTACAAGCCTTCCCTATGAAACTCAGCTGGAGATGATAAGGACGATCCCGGGACTTGAGAGAGCCGAGATAGTCAGGCCCGCCTATGCAGTGGAGTACGATTACATAGATCCGACTCAGCTCTTTTCCACACTTGAGAGCAAACGGGTCGAGAATCTTTATTTCGCCGGTCAGGTGAATGGTACGAGCGGCTATGAAGAGGCGGCAGGACAGGGACTGATAGCAGGCATGAATGCATCTGCGAAATTGATGGGGGAGGAGCAGCTCGTTCTCGGCCGCTCAGAAGCTTATATAGGAGTCATGATCGACGACCTTGTAACCAAAGGAGTCGATGAACCTTATAGACTGCTGACATCCAGGGCGGAATATAGATTGCTTCTAAGGCATGATAACGCTCACATAAGGCTCTCGGAGTATGGTTGGAGATATGGCCTGATTCCCGAGTGGTTTAGAGAAAAAGTGGTCAGATCGACACTGGAGATAAAGGCGCAGCTTGCCAGGCTTGACAAGACGACGGTTAGGCCGTCCGAAGGTCTGAATCAACTGCTGCTGAGCAAGGGAAGCACAAGACTAGATTCCGCCACAAAGCTTTCAGCATTGATGAAGAGGGCCGGTGTCTGTTACAGAGATATCTCGGCATATGATCCCGAACCGATTCTCGATGATGATGTGATCGAACAGGTGGAGATAGAGATCAAATACCGCGGTTATGTAGAAAGGCTTAAGGAGGAGGTCCGGAGACTTGAGGAAATTGATGAGGATCTGATTCCCACAGATCTTGATTATGATGGAGTTTCCAATCTTTCAACCGAAGGAAGAGAGAAACTGAAGAAAACCAAACCAGCTTCTATAGGTCAGGCAACGAGGATCCCGGGCTTAACACCCTCCGACATAATGAATCTTTCATTTCACATTAAACGCAAGAAAAAATCGTAAGATCAGAACCAAGTTCGAATCTTATCCCGATAGTAAGGTCTGCAGTATTTTCTCCAGATCTCTATGTTCAATCGCCTTTCCGTCTTTCAAAAGATAAAATGCAGCTTTTATCACAAGAACTCGAGGATACTTCACAGTCATTTCCTGAACCGGATCTGCAGATATCCGAAGACCCACAGAGCTGTTGTTTAGCATTGGACCATCTCCTGAACCTCTTGACACAAGCCATGAGGAATATTATAATCAATTCTGTGCCTGGGCTCGTAGCTCAGTTTGGTTAGAGCTTCCGGCTCATAACCGGGCGGTCGGTGGTTCGACTCCACCCGAGCCCACCAGACATGGCGGCTAAATGCCGCCTTTTTCTGTACTAATTCTAGCAGCTTTGCTGCTATTCTTCAAGATAGTTTGCTTAAAGTTAACATATAAGTGACTAATCACAAATAAAGATTAAGAATTATTTATTTAGAATACAGGCTTTAGTTCCGAAGACTTTTTTATCAAAGTCTGTAAACCAACCTCCCGTCAACAAAGGTCATTTCTGCAGGAGTATCTTGGGTTGTCTTCAGTAAATCGACGTTGATCACAAATAGGTCCGCCCGATCCCCATAGTTGAGTGAAAATGACTCGGCACTATTTGCGAGAATGTGTCCATTCGAACTGTACAACTCGATGCTATCTCTTCTTGAGAAAAACCTGTCGGCCGACGTGAGATTGCGAATCACCGAAGTACTCTCAACAGGGGAGTCGGTTGATATTGCTAGTGGCACTCCCATGTCTCTCATCTTTCGAAATGGGTAGGCGTCTTTCATGCGGGCCGGACCGAATCTCTCCGGCGCGATGATTTTGTCGGAATCAACAAATATCGGCTGAATCGAGGCGGTTAGCCTTTGATCTGTCATCCGCTTTATTTGTTCTTCAGAGGCAATCTGGACGTGAATCAATCTGTGCTTAAGCGACTCGCTTGCCGAACCTTCGAAGGCTTTCAACGCCTCTTCAAGCGCCCGATCTCCTATCACATGGACACAAACCTGGATTCCCTCTCTGTCTGCTCTCGTAACAATTGGTTTCAAGTCTTCGGCGGTCATGTATAGAACTCCCCTTTCGGCAGGGGAGTCGTGGTAAGGTTTTATCATTGCGGCTGTTCGCGCCCCTAGTGAGCCGTCAAGATACAGTTTTGAGGCCCTAAGATTGAAAAAAGGGGTTTCGAATTGCTGTCCAAGCTTGATCAAGTCAAGTTGTTCTTCTTTTGAGACACAGAACTTTTCGTAAATCCTCATATTAGTCGTACTGGACAGGCTTTGCATCAGCAGTTCGTAATCGATTCCGTGATAATCATCGCTGTGAACGGTTGTAACTCCGTACTTGAGGAAGGCTTGCGTTCCTGCGTGAATCGCTTCTTCTACTTCTCTTGGCAAAAGCTTGATCATGCGATCAAGTTCTTCAAGGGCTCGCTCCTTCAGGAGTCCGAGGTCGATATCGGATCCATCCAGTCCGTGAAGCTCTTCAAGACTGAAGAGCTTGATCAAAGGCGAATTTACGGTGGCGATATGACCGCACCTTCTAGTCAGTATCACGGGTCTCGATGT
>NZ_DIXC01000046.1 GCF_002435945.1 Mesotoga sp. UBA6090 | reverse complement strand
CAGCAGATAAGATTAGCGAGGAAATGAAAGAAGAGATTGAAGAAGAAAAGGCAGAAGAAACACTTCGTGATATCCAGCAAGAAGCCCCCGAAGATAAGACAGAAGACGTCGTTTACCCTGAGAAAGAGCAAGAGGAGCAGCAGCCCCAAATCATTCAGCAAGATGAGAAGACGAGCGAACAGGACCTACAAATCTCCAGGCAAAACAAATCTATAGATACTTCTGCAAGTATGCCTCCCTTGAATTCTACGAGCAGGATAGAGCATTCAGTGGTCCTGGTAGAAAAAGGCAGCTTCATGATGGGGGATGAAGTTGAAGACCTGGAAATCTATTGTAGACCAGTCCATGAAGTCATACTAACAAATAGTTTTCTCATAGGTAGATTCCAGGTGACCTTCGAAGAGTACGACTTGTTCTGCGATGAGACCGGAAGAAGCAGACCGAAAGACGAAGGATGGGAGAGGGGACAGAGACCTGTAATCAACGTGAGCTGGTGGCACGTAATATCCTACTGCAACTGGTTGAGTGAAAAGGAAGGGCTTGCCAAAACCTATGATAGTGAAGGAAATCTGCTGGATAAAAATGGAGATATAACAACAGATCCGTCTAAAGTAGAAGGTTACAGGTTACCCACTGAGGCTGAGCGGGAGTATGCGGCTAGAGGAGGGAGCAAAAGCAAAGGCTACAAATATGCCGGAAGCGATAACGTTGGTGACGTTGCCTGGTATGATTCAAACTCAGAGGGCAAGACACAGGAAGTGGGAAAGAAAGAACCCAACGAGCTTGGAATCTACGATATGTCTGGAAACGTATGGGAATGGTGTTCTGATCGGTATGGTTTGTATTTGATTTCGGTGCAGACAAATCCATACAACTGCAGTGGTTCCAGCAGGGTCACTCGAGGTGGTAGCTGGAGCGACTTCGCATCTAGTGCGCGGGTCGCTAATAGAGATGGGAAGCTCCCTACTGGTTCGTATAGTTACATCGGGTTTCGTATATGCAGAACGGTATTTGAGGATACAGCAGAGTCAAAAGAGATTTCAGAAGATGGTATTAACAAGACCAGCAAAAGCAGAAAAGGGGAAAGTGTAGTTGCAAAGGAAAATACAGAAGAAACAAATGATGGAAAAGCAGATAATTATGTCAACGAAACGCACAGTGAAGAACAAGAATTGCAGACAATTCATCAAGGAGAAAAGATAGACCATCATGAAACACCTGTCAAGAAGAGACGGATAGCATTGCCGCTGTTCATATTTTTCACCGTACTTGTGACTATTGCAATAGCAGTAATGAGCTTACAAGGACATCTTTCTAGCAGTTCAGTACCTCCTATGGTTCTTGTCGAAAGAGGAAGCTTCACGATGGGCGATACCTGGGGTGATGGAGAGAGTGATGAAAAACCAACTCACAAAGTAACCTTTACATATGACTTCTATCTGGGCAAGTACGAAATAACTTTCGACGAATACGACGATTTCTGTGAGGCTACCGGCAGGAGCAAACCGAAAGACGAAGACTGGGGTAGGGGACAGAGACCTGTAATCAACGTGAGTTGGGATGATGCGATAGGCTTCTGCAACTGGCTGAGCGAGAAAGATAAACTCCCCAAAGCGTATGACAATGATGGTAATCTGTTGGACAAGGACGGAAGAATAACAGCTGATCCAGCAAATGTAGTAGGATACAGGCTACCAACAGAAGCTGAATGGGAATACGCAGCAAGGGGAGGAAACAAGAGCAAGGGATACAAGTATTCTGGTAGCGACAACGTAGATAAAGTAGCCTGGTATGGTTTGAACTTGGGAAGCAAGACACAGGAAGTTGGGAAGAAAACGCCAAACGAGCTGGGTATATATGATATGTCCGGAAACGTGTGGGAATGGTGTAGCGACAGGTATGGTCACTACTCCAGTTCGGCAAAGACAAACCCCTACAATGATAGTGGTTCCGGCCGGGTGGATCGTGGCGGCGGCTGGAGCAACCTTGCGACGGTCGCGCGGGTAGCGAATCGCGGCAACTTCTCGCCCACTTTCATGCGCAACAACCTTGGGTTCCGTATTGCAAGGACGGTGCCCTGATTACACTTTAGCCTTTTTACGTTTTTACCCTGTGCTGCGGCTTCGAGCGCCGGGCACGAAGTAGCCCGCAGGCGTGAGGAGACGTGGCAGAAATCGGAATTTCTGTGCCTTAATCGGAAGTTCCCCGACAGGAAATTAAATAAACTCTTTCCCAGAGAGAAAAAAGACACAATAATGTTGTGGAAACGTAGACAGTAAAGGGTCAATTTGTAATTGACTTCGCTCGTTTCTTTGTGCTATCATTCTGTTATGAAGAGCAAACCTAAAGGCCTTTATTTAGCTAAGATTGTGAGTAAGTACAAGGACAGAGAATACTTCACTTATCTTCTGAGAAGAAGCTATCGCGAAGATGGTAAGGTGAAACAGCAAACAATAGCCAATCTTACTGAATTGCCAGAAGTTACTAGAGAGTTAGTCAAAGAGAGTCTCCAGGGGAGAGTCTTTCTTCCTTCCGAAGAGGCTATTGAGATTACTCGGTCGAGAGCTCATGGTAATGTTGCGGTTATAAGTAAGGTAATGGAGGATCTAGGTATTTCCGAATTGCTTTCTTCTCGAAGGAGTAGAGAAAGCGATCTAATAGAGGCGATGATAGTTGCAAGGATAATAAACCCTCAGACGAAGCTTTCCACAATACGCTGGTGGGATAATACCACTATTCCCGAAGAGTTCTCAGTGGAAGATGCGGACGAAGATGAGTTATATGCTGCTCTAGATTGGTTGCTCCAAAGGCAAGAGACGATAGAAAGGAAACTAGCGCAGAGACATTTAAGCGAAGGTGGTCTTGTTCTTTACGATGTCTCTTCGAGTTACTATGAAGGAAGTCATTGTGAGCTTGCGAGTTATGGTTATAACAGAGACAGGAAGAAGGGAAAGAAACAGATAGTCTATGGACTCATGACGGATTCTAAGGGTATACCCATTTCCATACAGGTATATCCGGGCTGTACGAGTGACACCAAAACGATAGGGGAACAGGTAGAGAAGGTAAAGGAAGAGTTCAAAGTAGAAAGGTTCGTCGTGGTCGAAGACAGAGGGATGTTAACGCAGGGACAGATAGACGGATTGAAGGCTCTCGGTGGAGTTGACTGGATTAGTGCCTTCAGAGGGCCTACGATTAAGAGTCTCTACGAGAATGGGGAGTTACAGCTTAGCTTATTTGACGAGAGAGACCTTCTTGAGATAGACTCACCCGATTATCCTGGAGAGAGGTTAATAGTCTGCAGGAATCCCCTTCTTGCAGAAGAGAGAAGGAGAACGAGAGAAGACTTACTCAGGGCGAGCGAAGAAAAGTTGAACAAACTCATGAGGAGGGTCGCTTCAGGAAGGTTGAGGGAAGCGGGGAAGATAGGGCAGGCACTGGGGAGGATAGAGAACAGGTACAAGATGGCCAAGCATTTCATCTTCACGATAGAGGATGGGAAGTTCGACTACAGGAGAAATGAAGAGAGTATAGCCTTTGAAGCTTCCCTTGACGGGTTCTATATAATCCGAACCAGTGTAGAGAAAGAGAAGTTGACTGCAGAAGAAGTGGTGTACAGTTACAAGAGTCTATCCAGAGTTGAGAGGGCATTCAGGACACTCAAGGGAGTGGATCTGAAGATACGGCCAATACACCACTGGCTTGAGAAGAGAGTGAGGGCTCACATATTTCTCTGCATGCTAGCGTATTATGTTGAATGGCATTTGAGGGAGTCATGGAAGAGCATGATCTTCACTGACGAATATGCCCATAGAGAACATGTACTACAGGCTACTAGATCCGAGAGCGCACTTGAGAAGACGAGGAAGAAGAAGCTGAGTGACGGGACACCGGTACACAGCTTTCAGACTCTTCTATCTGAAATGGGTACGATTGTCTGTAACGATGCCAGGGTACCTGCAGTACCGGAGATACCTTCATTCACTATAATAACAACTCCCAACGAGGTACAGAGGAAAGCTCTTGAACTTGTCGGATTGAAACAATTCAGCAAACGTAGACAGAAATAATCGCTTCATTTCTCTGAAATCCTTTCAGATAGCTATTTCTTGCTTGCTCAGTTCGGGAACTTCAGCTTAATGATAATGAAGGTTTAGGTTGACGCTAGAGAGGTTTTTTAGAATTCTTCATAATCGTCGCGGCCTAAACTTGTCAATATCCCTAGAGGTCTTTCTGAGATTGTCCGACATCCCGGTTTTTTGTCCAAGTTATCCATCCCATGCTTCCGATTAGCTCTTCTGGCTATCTACTACGATCTTCTTGTTCAGTTCGGCTACAGCGTCGCCGGCATTGGCGAAAATCGAGTCTATCTCCTTGATATTCGGTTCCAGCTCATGCCATGGTTTTATGCTGTTGTTTATCATCAAGATGTTCATGACTTCCTTGTTTGATTTTCCATCTTCTTTGAACCACTTTTGACCATAAACGAATCCGTTAAGCTCTCTATATGCCATCCATCTTCTGTGTTCCATAATGTGCATCGTCTGCTTCTGATCTTCAGTGACTGTATTCTGATCGAAGATCGGGCAATCAGTTGAAGCGTCGGCTATTCTCACGCCCAGAAATCTCAGTTTGATCGGCAAGTGTCTTGCAGCGTAACGGTTGGAGTCTTTTTCGGAATCTTCCAGTTCGTTCCAGACCTTGTCGAGTGTCTTATCTTTTCTCTTGTTGTATTCCCAGTGAAAATACATGGCTATCTTCTCTATTTCTTCGTTAGTAGAGAACAGGTTATCCGTGTTTAGCACTTCTCCTGGGTTTGAGATGGCAATATTTACAGCCTCCAGCTTTTGCCTGGTTTCTGGAACTATATCAAAAAACCTGGAAAGCATAGGTATTACTGCAACTATTGCTGGTACTGTTGACACTTCTCTATCATGGCCATTTACATCGCTGTCTGCTTTTATCTCAAACATCTGCCTGAGCTTTCTGGCAACGAATGAACTCTCTCCCTCGTTTTCTGTCGCTATGAAGCATGAGGAAATTGTTGAGAAGATTTGCCAGTCGACTTCGCCCCTGATAAGTTCAAGAAACTCTACTTCCACTATCTCCGCGACTTTTCCAAGTGAAGGGTAGTCTTCGTAGATCGACCTCATCCTGTTCTTCACATCTCTATCAGAAACAACGATTCTCGGTTTTACGTGATTCGCAAAATGGTATAAGAGAGCCGCTTCTGTCAGGATCTTCTCACCCTGATCTGTCAGACCGACTAAAAGGATTGTGGCGGGTACGGGATCGCCTTCACCTATTTTTCTGTACCTGTCCGGAGAGAACTTGTCGATTAGATGCTGGGCGAGCATTCTCTTAGTGTTGAAGAAGGAAATAAACACATTTCTTTCTGGATTATTCCCCTTGCATTGCTTCATGAATTTCATCGTATGTTCATCGTTTATGTTAGCAAAGACTTGAAGTTCACAATTTTTGTTTTCAGTTCTTCTCTTTGCTAAGGCTTCTCTTTTCTTCTCACATCCGTCAAGATAGGCCTCTATCTTCTCGACAGTTTCGATATTATTCGTATCATCTCCGGTCATGATAAAAACACTTTTCGCCGACTCCAGATGTATTTTCTGACAAAGTTTCGTTTTATCTGAGAGACTCTCTGCTTCGTCAGCGAATATTACCATTAGCCCCCTTGCAGGTTTCAAGGCTGGAAACTCGCTCATTTCATGTGTGCTAGTGATGAGGACGATTCTGCTGTTGCTGTTTCCGAGGAGGTTTTCAAGCAGATAATTTGTTTCAGTGTTCAGTCCCCAGATGACGATATGATTTTCAATTCCCAGAAGCCTGAGGTCTCTGGTTGTCTTCCAGATCAGAGAGATTAGCAACTTCAAGACGACTGCAGCCGCTATTATCGGAGCGAAGAATCTCGCTATCTCAAGAATCCAGGGGATTGAATAATCTTGAAAGCTTGCTTCCAGGAAGAAAAGCTGAAGAGAGTTATACAACGCCGAAGAGACAGGGAGTGAAGGGTCGTACAATTTCCAGCCAATTATTCCAATGACGTAGCATATAACAAAGAGAATTCCGATAAACTTCCAGTTTCCCCACTTGACAAGACTTCCCATTTGGATACCTCCTGTCTCTTAGTTATAATATACTCAGTAGTTATAGTGAAAAGATGCTTCTCAATACGTTAAGCTCACGATGTTTCATACCGTCATCTACAAGCGATTTGGTTATTGATCGTGCTTCCATTTCTAATTCTCTTTTCTGAGCATCGCTTTGCGTAATCCTCGCTATATCTAAGAGTGCAAATGCGAGGCCTACATGTCTGTCAACAACTCTTGGTTCTTTATCAACAAGAGTTCTTCTTATATCCAGAACCCTTTTGTAATGATCTGAAGCCTTCTCAAGCTCACCGAGGTTCTCGTACTGGCTTCCGATGTTGTTAAGGCTGACTCCAAGATCTCTCTGCCAGTCAGTTCTTTCGGGATCTCTCTTAACGAGAGCTTCCATAATCTCCATAAATCTCTTGTAGTGAAGAAGCGCCTTATCGTATTCTTCAAAGGTTTCGTGGATCATTCCGACATTGTTCAAACTAATTCCCAGGTCTCTCTGCCAGTCGGTCCTATCGGGGTCCTTCTTAACGAGGTTTTCTCGTATTTCAGTGGATCTAGTGAAATACACCAGAGCCTTGTCGTTTTCGTTCTGGCTTCTGCAGATATTTCCTGCATTGCTGAGACCTACAGAAAGGTCATACTGCCAGTCGATTCTGTCAGGATCTTTCCAGATGAGATCTTCCATTATCTCAATAAATCTAGTGTAGCATTCAAGTGCTCTCTCTCCCTCGCCTAGAAATTCGTACATCATTCCAGAATTGTTCAAACTCACACCTAGATCTCTCCACCTGTCCATCCTGGATGGATCTTTCTCAATAACGGCTTCCAAAATTTCATTAGACCTAACATAGTATCCTAGTGCTTTCTCAGCTTCGCCAAAGTCTTCATAAATCCTGCCGATATTGTTCAAACTCACGCCTAGATCTCTTTGCCAATCCAGTCTCCCGGGGTCATTCCGAATGAGTTGTTCCATTATCTCCATGAATCTGGTGTAGTACCCCAGAGACTCATCGTTCTTACCTGATTTTTCATATATCCTTCCGACATTGTTCGCGCTCGTTCCCAAATCTCTTCGCCAACAAGTTCTCGATGTGTCTTTTTCTACTAGGCTTTCCATTATTTTCATGAAGTGCAAATAGCATTCTAGAGCTTTTTCACTCTTTCCAAGTTCTTCGTACACACTTCCGACGTTATTCAAACTCACTCCCAGATCCCACTGCCATTCTGTTCTATCCGGTTGTTTCATTGCAAGATTCTTACTTATCTCAAGAGACCTGACATAATATTCTAGAGTCTTTTTACTTTGACCCAGGTCTTTATAGATATTTCCAATGTCACTCAGACTTAATGAAAGGTCATTCTGCCATTCCGTTCTGTCAGGGATTTTCTTCACGAGTCTTTTTCGTATCTCAAGAGCTCTCATATAGTATCCTAGCGTCTTTTTCACAGCTACAAGTCCTTTGCAGTTTCTTCCAGCGTTATTGAGACTTATCCCGAGGTCCCTTAGCAATTCCAAATTGGTCGGATCCATTCGAACTAGCCTTTCAAGAATGGGAATTGACTTCTCGTGGATGAATAAACACCAGAGGCTTCTCCCTCTATTCTTTTGTTTTACTCCAATACTGCTCATAACGAATGCAAGTACCTTCCTGTCGATTGTAGAGATCTCTTCAAGAAGCGCTTTCAGTCTCTTCTCTTCTTCGAACCCGTAGTTCTCCATCACCCAGCCAATGGAGTTATACAGGATATCCTTCTTGTTTCCTTGTTCTTCAGTTTCTTCCTCCTCCGGAAGCAGATGCAGTAATTCCTTCTCCCTTTCCGCTTCGTACAGGTGAAATCCAACGTACGGCATTATTGAACTGGAAAGGAATGCCTCTTTCGAGTTCTTTCCCTCACTTTCGAATCTCTTCAGTCCGTAGTCCGCGAGTATTCCATGATTTCTATTCCTGTTCGTTCCGTACCTCTCTTTCATGTATTCGTCTATCTGTCTGTGGAAGAACGTAAGTATCCTTACTCCTTCGACTTCCTTCTCCCTCAGGTGGTCTTCCAGGTCCAGATAGAACCTGGACCATATGACTACGGGTATCTTCCTTCTCTCCATCAGTTCATCTGTATGCTGAGATCCCTTCAGGAAGGATTCGTAGTATTCTTCGTCAAAGGATAGAAGATCGATCAGTTCTTCTTCTTTCAGGCCCGCGTATCTTCCGCACACCATGTAACCTATTATCGTTTTCACTCTCTCGGGTGTATGCTCTCTCTCAAGCCTGTCGCAGAACTCTTTCAGTATCTCTTCCGTCTTTTCCCCAAGTCTCGGGATTCCCGTGTATGAATGCCAGTTCTTTGCCATGTCGAACAGCAGCCTGAGGTATATCGGCGTTCCATTACTTTTCAATCCATTCATTATCGCTTCTCTCTGTTCACTCTGCAGTCTTCTCTTTGCCCTGGCCAGCCATCTGTCGAGTATCTCTTCTCCTTCTCTTTCTTTCAGCCGCTCGAGGCGATGGGGGAGTTCTATCTCTTTGTCCAGTGTGGTCGAGACCACAAGTCTGGTGTACCGGGGCAGGAGAGAGGGAAGCCATGTGAGATTACCATCTATCTGGTCCAGCGCGTCTATGAAGAGAATCAGTCTCTTGTCCTCTGTGGATAGGACGAGACACCTTCTGAAGACTTCTATAAGGTCGTCCAGTTTGTTTGGGTCTAGATTTCTTCTTTCTCCTGAGCCTTCCATAACCGGTGGTCTTTCTCCTTCTTCTATACCCGCCACCTTATTCACCGTCGTGTCGTACTTTCCGGTTATCTCTTCGCATAGTTGTTTGAGGAGCGTGTATTCGTTTCCGGAGTTGGCGGTGAAACCAGAGAAGCGGTAGATGACCACGTTCTTCTCTCTCTCGGCATGCTCTATCGCTTTGGCCATCACGCTGGATTTACCCGAGCCGGATTCTCCTGTGAGTGCGAAGATCCTGTTGTCCTCTCCCTCTATGTACTCGCTTATATCCTCGAGGATCTTCTCTCTTCCGCAGAAGTCTTCCAGTAGCTCTTCTCTGTACTCTCTGTGTCTATTCCTCTCTTCTTCTAGTTCATCTATCTCCTGTACATCCTTCAGCTGAAGTGAGATCGTCTCTTCAAGTCTTTCGTATATGAACTGGCTGAACTCCTCTTCGTCTTTCTCATTATCTAAACTTTCGTATTCCCTCGTCCTTTCTTTCGATAGTCTGTCTTTCAGTTCTTCTTCGAGTCTTTGAAGCCTCTCGTCTTTCTCGCCTTTCCTGAAGCAGGCAACCACGTGCTCTTGAGGGGATATCTTTCCTTCGGGAATGCCCAGGGCTCCGTGGATAATCTCCCGGTGTGTGGCGGAGAGGAAGTACTTCTCTCTTTCCTTCTCATCCAGAGTACTTCTGTCAACCGCTTTTCTCAGAATCTCTCTCAGTTCTCTCTCTTTCTCTTCCCAGAGAGCGTAAGATTCGTACTCATCCTTTCTTGGCTGGAGTATGTATTCAGAAGGTATCGCGTTGTCGTCTCTCCGGTACCACTCACTTATCTTCGATCGTTCACTCTCATCCATGAGGGGAAGAAGAGAATCTAACTCTGTCGAAGGAATGGAGTAAGGCAGAGGTTCCCAGCCGTATCTATCGCCCAGGAGTATTATGAAATTGGGCTTTGGTGAGAGGTTCTGGCAGCGTTCGATCTCGGAGAGGCATATCTGTAGGGTTCTCTGGTCTTTCTGCACTTNNCTACAGCGAGCAGATCTTTCTTAATGTGTTAAGTTCAAGATGACTTACACCGGCATCTACAAGTGATTTGGTTATTAGTTGTGCTTCCGTTAGTCTCAAGATATCTAGAAACGCAACAGTGTCATAAGTATCCAGTTTCGTGAAAAAGGTTCTCACATTGGAATTCCTCTGGAGATGGCTTATTAATTTAAGTTTTATGCCAATTTCGGTGTGAAATCCCCCTCGTCATGACTTTTAAGAATACAGGTTACACATGTTACTCCTTTTTGCTCTTTCATTGGAGAAGCATATGCTGCTTTTCGAGGAAGCCGGTAAATATCAACTTAGTTTGCAACACAGTAAAGAGAATAGTCCAAGCTGTCACATTTCTGAGCCGGTTTTGCATACGCTGAAACTAAGATTCGAGTATTCACTACTTGGAATTCTTCCATCCCGATAAGCTATGTAATTAAATTCTGGACATTCTTTGTATCCTGTGTTTCGTATGACTCGATAAGAATCAGAAATACTGTTATACGGATTCAAGATTGGACTCTTACTGTAATATCCTCTATCATACCAATCGCTACACCATTCAGAAATCTCGCTTCCTAAAGATTAGACGTCAGCTGAGTCGTATTCCTCATTCAAAGATCTTCTCTTTGCAGCATATTCCCATTCCGCCTCCGTAGGTAGTCTATATCCAAATACTTTCGATGGGTCACTTGTCGAATTCCCATACACATCCAGAAGATTTCCTTGCTTATCGTAAGCCTTTGGAAGTCCTTCATTATTGCTAAGCCAGTTACAATAAGCTATTGCGTCATACCAAGTAATCCCAACTACGGCCGTGCTTTGCAGTTCTCAAGCATACATTATTGGCACTTTTCTTCCTGTTGAGTCACAAAAACTCACATATTCTGCAAAAGTAATTGATGAAATAGTGAGGCAGAAGTCATAAGTAATAGTCACTTCATGAATTGGACTTGAATAGGGGCCCATATCACTTCCCATAAGAAATGTTCCTCCTGATACCATCTCCATATTTGGTTGTTTCAATTGATTTCTATCTAATGATCGCAAGTATCTGTCTCTAAATAATATACGCAATAAGAAACCCATACATAAATGTTGTAGCAAGCACCAAAATGTAGATCAAAAGATATAAGTAACTTCTTGTTGTTTTCCCATCCTTTTGGAAACAGGATGTTCTTAAAACAACCTTTGAGTTCTGGCTCAAAATGCCTTCAAGGTGTTCATTTACTTCATTGAAGGTTACTGAAAGACAATCCTCCCCATTTTTTAAAGCCCTTAAATATAATATAGCGGTTGTGATAAGTATAACTATACAAGCCCATGCGATCGCGTGACTCTTTCCTCCAATCTCCGGCAAAGGGAGAATTTCGTGCGATGCTAAGGTCACGAAAATGGTGTACAAAACGTACATGAATATCCATTGGAGATAACGCACGATTTCTACTAGTTTTGCGAATTTCAGGGTTTTTTTCAGGAGGTCTATATTGTCTCTTCTATCTTTAATAAGCTTTTGAAGACTTCTTGAGTAAGAATCTAAAGATGAGTAATATACGAGAAGCGCAATATCCATTCCAAGATATAATAAGGTGGGAAACAGATTAAGCGAAGTTGTTTTTTGCAAGAGTGAATTCC
>NZ_DIXC01000045.1 GCF_002435945.1 Mesotoga sp. UBA6090 | reverse complement strand
TGCTGTTGCACCTTTCTCCTCTCGGTCTTATGCGGTATTAGCTGTCCTTTCGGTCAGTTATCCCCCTGCAGAAGGTACGTTCCCACGTGTTACTCACCCGTTCGCCACTCTATGTGTTGCCACATACCGTTCGACTTGCATGTGTCAAGCACGCCGCCAGCGTTCACCCTGAGCCAGGATCAAACCCTCCATCCATGACTCATTTTTTTTGAAACTCGCTGGATTGCTATCCATTTTTCAATGACCCTTCTTCCTCGCTCGTCCTTACCGCTAACGCTAACTTCGCGTCAGCAATTCCTATACTACCAGTACCCCTTACCATTGTCAAGTTACAGGTTCGTTTCCTTAACGCCCTTCTTTCAGTGAATACATGCGGATTGGCTCAAATTTCGAAGCTCTCTTCTGAAAGGAATCTTGACCGCTGCTTCTTTTCAGGGAGAAGGAGGGACACATTCCATTTTCCAGCAATATACTTCTTGATCGAAGCATTCACATCATCAATCGTGAGACGGTCTATTCTGGTTATCAAATCTTCTAGAGAATCAGGCTTTCCGCAAATCACCACATCATCCAGGAATCTGCTTAGAGTTAGCAACGTTCCTTCGGTAGACATCAACAGCTTTCCTCGAGCCCTTTCCTTTCCATAAGTGAACTGGGCCTCAGTTACTCCACGATCGATAAGGGTGTCCATTTCCTTTTTCAGAGAATCTACTAGGTTGTCGAGATTCTTTGGACTGGTGGTAGCATTTATCATGAATGCGCCGGAATCTGCGTATGAAACGAATTCCGAGCTGATATTGTATACCATTCCTAGTTCTTCTCGAATGTTGTGAAAGAGAATGGAACTCATTCCGCTTCCGAAAAGAGTGTTGAAAATCTTAAATGCATCGAAGTCATCTTTGTACCTTCTACCCGGCGCGTCTCTTGTCAGAAGTATATGAACTTGCTGGAGGTCTTTTCTTTTTTCAACGATCCATAATGGCTCTTTCGAAATCACCGGAGATTTCGGGGTGATTTTGGATTCATTTTTCCTCATTGATAGAAGTTTTTCTTCAGCGCTCTTCAGTAAGTCTGCGCCGTAATTCCCAGAGACAGCAAAAACAGCGTTGTTTGCCACATATGTGTGGCCGTAGAAGTCGGCTACATTGGTTCTCTGTAGACCTTGTACGGTATTGTGATAGCCAAGAATAGGCCTTCCGAAATCCCGATCCCATACTTTTTCAATTGTCATGTCGTATATTCTGTCGTATGGGTCGTCTTCGGCAGAGGCTATCTCCTCGAGAATTACTCCTCTTTCGAGATCCAGGGACGCTTCATCGAAACGAGGCGAAGTGATCAAATCAAAGAGGATCTCCATAGCTTCCAAAGCATATGTGTCAGGGACCTTTGCATAATATACTGTAGAGACTCTCCCGGTGTATGCGTTGAGACTACCACCTATTCTCTCTATCGGTTCCTTAATTTCGAATGCATTTCTTCTTAGAGTTCCCTTGAATAGAGCATGCTCTATGAAATGAGAAACTCCGCTGATGACATCATCTTCATCAGCGGAACCTACCTTCATGGCGAAAGCCATCGAAACGGTCCTCGTCTCTTGCTTTCGCTCGCCAATAATTACTGCACCGTTTGGCAGCTCAATATATTGATTATTCATCACTACCTACTTTCTATTTCTATCTCCTCGATTTCTGTCGTTTCTTGGAAAGGGCTTTCTATTGTCTCTTCTCTTTTCCTCAGTCACTTCCACGCCTTCAAGCTTTAGACTGATCTTGCCCATCTGATCTGTCCCTGCAATCTCGACAGCAATAGTATCTCCAACTTTATGCTCTCTCAAGAAGTCTTTTCCATTAGCTCCCATCTTCGAAATATGGAGAAGTCCTGTCTTCCCAGGTGCGATCTCCACAAAGAATCCGTAGGCCTCGGCCCTTGTTATCTTTCCTTCAAAGAGTTGTCCGGGTTTGACTTCAGATATTATCGCGTCAATGACCTTCTCAAGCAGGACGAGCTTCTCTCTATTGCTTCCTACTATCTTAGCCTGGGACTTCTCGTCATCGATGAAGATTGTCGAGTCATAGTCGCTTGAAAGCCTCTTAATGACCTTTCCTCCGGGGCCAATGATTTCTCCGATCTTCTCATATGGAAGATTGATGGTCCTGATAATTGGTGCGTAATCGGAGACGTACTCCCTCGGGGCAGGAACGGCTTGATACATGAGATCAAGTATCTTGAGTCTGGCGGTTTTTGCCTGTTCAAGCGCCTTTGTCATTATTTCGCTGGATACACCGGCGACTTTGACATCCATCTGGAAGGCTGTGATCCCGTCTCGCGTTCCTGTAACCTTGAAGTCCATGTCTCCCATGTGATCTTCGTTTCCAAGAATGTCTGTGAGAACGACAGTTTTCTCGGGTTCCTGAATCATACCCATTGCAACGCCCGCGACATGTTTCTCCATCGGGACACCGGCAGCCATCAAAGCGAGTGACCCGGAGCAAACAGTCGCCATTGAAGAGGAGCCGTTTGATTCCAAAACCTCGGAAACTACTCTGATAGTGTATGGGAAAGACTCACCTTTGGGAACGATGTTCTTTAGTGATCTCTCTGCAAGATGTCCGTGTCCTATCTCCCTGCGACCGGGGCCTCTCAGTCTCTTGACTTCCCCAGTGCTGAATGGAGGGAAGTTGTAGTGGAGCATGAATGACTTTGAACCTTCCTCAAACATTGTATCGACTATTTGCTCATCCATTGTCGCACCTAGAGTTACAATGCCCAGACTCTGGGTCTCTCCACGCGTAAAGAGAGCGGATCCGTGGGCTCTGGGCAGAAGATCGAGTTCGATGTTGATCGGGCGAATCTCGTCGTGCTTTCTTCCATCCATCCTCACATCGTCTTCGATAACTCGCTTTCTCATAACTTCTTTCTCTATGTCGTGAAAGAGATCTTTCACAAAACCAGTATTCGCTTCGATCTCTTCTTCTGACCAAGTTTCCTTTGCCTTCTCAGTGAAGAGTTCGATAAGCTCGTCTCTATATGTCTTTAGAGCCCTGTCTTTGTTTTTCTTGCCGGGAGTTAGCATAATCTCAGCAAGCTTGTCTCTGTCTACCATGGCATTGAATGGTTCGAGGAAACCCTCGGGAGCGACTGGGATTTCTGCTACCCACTTTTCTATCTCGAACTCGCTTATGATTTCCTTCTGGAAGGCAACAAGAGACTTAATTGCTTCATGAGCAGCTTCCAAAGCTCCAACCATAACTTCTTCGGAGACTTCTTTTGCCTCTCCTTCAACCATCGCAACTGCGTTTTCGGTTCCTGCGACTACTATATCGAGTTCTGATCTGTCAAGTTCTTCCGCTGAGGGGAAGATAACGTACTTTCCATCAACGTAACCAACCTGAACTCCGGCAACGATTCCTTCGAAGGGAATAGGCGAAATATTCAGTGCAAGTGAAGAGCCCGTTATTCCCCAAATGTCGGGTGGATTGTCCGGATCGGCCGAGAGAACGGTTATGATGACCTGGATCTCGTTTCTCATTCCATCAGGGAAGAGAGGTCGGATAGGCCTGTCAATTATTCGAGCAGAGAGAACCGCATTGTCACTCGGTCTGCTCTCTCTTTTTAGAAATCCACCCGGAATCTTTCCGGCGGCATAGAACTTCTCCTGATATTCAACAGTTAGCGGTAGAAAGTCAGTTCCTGGCATAGCCTTTTCATTTCCATTTACAGTAGTAAGCAAGACTGAATCGGCATATTTGAGCAGTACAGCTCCATCAGCCTGTTTGGCCATCTTCCCGTTTTCTATGACGAGTTTCTGGCCGAAGAATTCCCTTTCCCATCTCTTGTAACTCACAATAACACCTCTTTTTTCAATTCATCAAATAACCAATTATATCAGCTGTGTGAAATCCACGCAAAAAAGGAGCGGTATCCCGCTCCCGGCGATTTCTACTCTATCAACCTCTCAGCCCGAGTTTGCTTATCAGTTCCAGATATACTTCAGGCTTCTTGGTCTTTATGTATCTCAACATCTTTCTTCGTCTTCCGACCAGCTTGAGAAGTCCTCTTCTGGTATGAAAATCCTTTGGATGTTTCTTGAGATGCTCGGTGAGATGCCTGATTCTTGCGGTTAATATTGCAATCTGTACTTCGGTTGAACCGGAGTCGTTTTCATGGATCTGAAATTCCTTGACCAATTCCTGTCTGTTGACTTCCATGTATCTGCCTCCTAATATAATCCTCTATCCAGGAATGGGCTATGCCTCAAACCGAGAATAGGGCAAGGCAATTCTAAACCGATCAGTCCTTCTTGTCAACTCCACGATATGCATCACAAATAATCTACT
>NZ_DIXC01000044.1 GCF_002435945.1 Mesotoga sp. UBA6090 | reverse complement strand
GAACTATCTAGCCCTTCTCGGATGGACAGTAGATCAGGAAATCTTCGACTATCATGAGAAAGTCAGAGATTTTATTCCTTCCGATATCTCTAATAAGGGTGTAGTCTTCGATTACGAAAAGCTGGAATGGATCAATGGAAAACACTTGAGATTGCTCGAACCCGAAGAGCTGGTCGTACAGTTTGGACTGTGGTTGAAGTTTACAGGAAGATTCGACTACTATGCCAGAATCGAAGCCGATCAATTTTATTCTAGAGAAGTCCTTACAATGTCCAGAGAAAAGATCAATACTCTTGAACAATTGTTCGATTTCTCAGCTCCCTTTTTCAGCGATGAAGTCGACTATGAAGAAGACTACGTTGTCAAATATTTGCACAATGAATGGAGCAAGGATCTAATATCTGCGGCAATTAGAAAGTTTGAAGACGCGCTTGACTGGTCCGTCGAGGCTGTTGAAAAGACCGTTAGAGAGCTTGCAGAGGAAAAGATCACGTCAAAGAAGAATACTTTTCAGACTCTAAGAGGGGGGGTAACGGGCAGACTCGTGACTCCGGGGCTTTTCGAAACGATTTCGGTGCTTGGCCGAGATAGAGTTGTTGAGAGATTGGAGAGTCTGCTCGAAATGATAGAGTATGAAGAAGGGAATCTCTCTGATTGAGATGGTTGTTTCTCTTGCTGTATCAGCGTTGCTGCTAATATCTATTTTCAAGATAGTGAACTTGTCACTGGCGATGTCATTCAGCATAGTGAAAGAAACGAAGGCCTACATGGCTCTATCCAGAACCTTCGATGTTATTGAAAGAGATCTCAACCGTTCAGTCGGGAACTTTTCGTGGGGGACCTCCTTCATTAGCTTCGACGTTATTGTTGACGGTCAGTACAAGAGAATCAGATATTACGTTTCCGGTAACAGAATAATGAGAAGATCCGGTAACTCATATAACACGGTGACTGAATTTCGAAAGTCGGCCGGCTTTTTTGAAGAAAAAGGGATAGTCAGATTTATTATTGATGAAAAAGAAATCCTGATTAGGACTGAAGGTGGATGAAATGAATCCAAAAGAAATAAGAAAGATGCTTCAGGCAATTGAAGAGGAGATTTTCTTAAGAGCCGAAATGAATCTGAAAGAGATGCTGGATTCACCTTCGGCATATGTTAGGGCCAGGGCTCTGAAGTCTGCCTCCGATAGAGAGATGAAGATAGAGAATATCGAATCCTTTCTGGAAGATCCATCTCCCGAAGTCAGGAAAAACGCTGTTGCTTCAATGGCAAAAGCTGGTGAGGGTCGCGACACGATACTCAAAGCCTTAGATGATCCATCAGACCTGGTTCGTAGTACAACGGTAAAGGAGCTAACTGAGTTTGGCTATGAAGATGAAGAACTGGCGAGGAGAATTGCCGCAGATCCTTCAAAGAAGGTTAGAAAGACTTTCGTAATAGCTCTTGCAGAAGCTGGAGAGAGCGAACTTCTCAAAGAGTTTGACGAGGATCCCAGCAGTGACATTCGAAGAATTCTGGCAGCCTTCAATGGAGAACTCGAACTGAAAGAAGAGGAACTCTCTTCTCTATCAAGAAAATTTCAGAAAATTGCTTTGCTTTCAAAATTGGGCCAGCGGAATTCGAGTACTGCTGAAAGAATGCTTGTTCTTCTAAAAGACTTTCGTGCCGCCAATATTAAGCAAACCCTGGTCGAGGCTTTTGAGTCTTTCCCTGAAGAGATTTCGCTTCCTGCACTAAGAAAGCTCATCGAATCCGAGGATAGAACCGTTGCAATAGCTGCTCTGAAGACCTGTAGAAAGATCAAAGGATATGATGTTTCTCTACTGAAGGCTGCAGAAAGGTTCATGGATTCGGAAGATGAAGAGATTAGGTTCGTTGGTGCTCAATATGTCAAGGGTTTGGTTGAGCCTTCCGCAGTTGAGATTCTCCATGCTGGACTGGAGGATCCTTCTGACAGAGTGAGAGCCGTGTGTATTGAGGCTCTGGCTAATCTCATGGATCATTCTATTGAGGACGTGATCGACGAGTCGCTCATGTCGACATCATCGAGGCTAAAGAAGGCATCGTTGAGAGCAATTAAGAAACTCAAGACCATAGACACGGGAGACCACGTTGGAAGGATTCTTTCTAACAGAAAAGAGGAGCTTCAGACAAGAATACTCGCTTCTTCAGTAGCAGGTCTTCTTAAACTGGACGGTCTTCTCCCGCATCTTGAGGGAATAGTACTGGATGCTTCCAACGAAAGCCGTCTCAGGCTAGCATCTGCCCGAGCCATGGCAAGGATCAATCCTTCTCGTTTAGCAGACCTTTTTGGCTTTACAGTATGATGGCACTCAGAACTGAAAAGATCGTTACCACTAGAAGAATCGAGTCGTTTGAAGACCAACGCTTTTCCCTAAGGCTAGTTAACTTATGTCCGGGTTTGTAACCCCTAATCTGAAGGGCGGCGGCAGTATCCTGAGCCTTTTTCAGTGATGTCGTAATTACCGGGATCACTACTGATAGCGAGTTTTTCACTCTTGAAGGAAAGCTTCCTTTGTCGAACTCAACGCCCCTCGCCTTCTGTGCCATTATTATTCGGTTTGTTTGAAGAGAGATCAGTGGGATGAACGTAAGCGTCAACGAAAGTGCCATCCCAAGTTCAGAAGACCGTTTCTTGCCGGCAGGGAATTTGCCAATAATCTCTTCCACAGAAAAAGAGATCTCGAGGGGAGATGTCGTGAGTGAAAGTACTATACTGAAAAGCACGGCAAGAATCATTCTCGCCGAAAGCACAACAGCGTTAATTAAACCTTCTTCCGTGATTCTCAATACTTTTAGGTCAAGCAAGACTTTTCCATGAGAGAAAAGGATCTGAAAGACCACAATCAGCAGGATCAAAAATCTTATCCCACGGAGTGTCTTCATGTACTCCCTGAAAGGAACTGCCGAAAGTCCGGAGAGAATTATCCAAAGTGATAAGAAGATTGTGAAATCTACAATCCCGTTCAGAAACAGAGAGCCAACTGCAAGAGAAACAAAGGATATGGTCTTTGCTACTGGTGACAAGTTGTGAATAATCGAATCAGCTGGAACGAAACGCCCGAGTGGAATTCCTACCAAACATCTCTCCCCCTATAACGAACAAAGCTAGTCGGTGTTTCCCACACCGCCACTTCATATAGCTCGTAATGGCTCCCGCCAACCTTGGAAGCCAGGCGTTTGAATATCCACTCAGCGATGTTCTCTGCGGTCGGCTGAGGTATAACATCGTTTATGTATGCATGATCGAGTAAGTTCAAAACTTCCGATTTGACAATATCTTTTAGCTGCAAAAAATCAACGACCATATCCTCTTGATTCTTCTCTCCTGCAACTGTTATCTGTAGCTTATAGGTGTGACCGTGAAGCTTTTCACACTTTCCGTGATAGCTTGTAAGATTGTGAGCCGCATCAAATGTGAACTCCTTAGTTAGGAAAAACATTGGTCTCTATCACCGTCCTTTCTCACAAACAATACAGACCTTCCTATGCAACTATCATATCGTATTCTCACTTGTCAGAACCAAAACTCAAGAAATATCTATCATTTGTTTGGGCCATCTAACGGAGGAATCCTCTGGATGGTGATTAACATCGGTGGTCACCACACAATGAAGAAGAAATTAGACAAGAAGCATAGTAGAGCGTGAAATGAGACGCCGGTTAGGACGGCAGTCATTGGGAAACAGATGACCAGAGCATAGGATTTCTGAACAAGCTGCTAGCAGCTATGAGCCGATAAACCACTTAGAGCCTTCTTCAAGGTTATATAACTGTTACATCAACAAAGAAATGTTTGATCGTCGTCTAACTAATTGCTACTATTGCAATGAAAGATTTACATCGAACTGGGTAGGGGATTGGTCGCGGAAAGTTACCGGACGAGATCAAAAAAGAGCAATCGAAAGGATAGAGAGCGAGAGTTGAAACCCCAAAGTATTGAACGTTTCCAACCTTCTGGAAGTTGGCTGGGCATTCTTTGGAATAAGCTTTCGGATTCTCTTGATTTTTGACTTCAAGACACAAAAAAAGGGCCTCTGCTGAGACCCGAAGTCATCTTTCTTTCCGTGGGGGAAAAGGGGGGTTGCTTATTTATCGCGATTCTACTGGTGTAATTAGTTTATAAAGCTAGAAAGTTTCCGTATCTTGCAGAAGCCGATCTCGCCATGTCGATTTCTTTTTGAATGTCTTTTCTGATTTTCAGTGATCTCTTCTTCATAATCGACTCCTCCTTTTGCCTTCGTTCGATCCATCTCTTACATTTAGATAATAGCACCGTGTTTGATGCTTGTCAAACTATGATTGTTAAGGATCGATGAACTTCTAACAATATATCAATTAAGTCGTTCAACCTGCTTTGATCATGTATTTAAGGTATCAATGGTGAAAACCATTTAGCGTATATAATGAGAAAAGAAGCGAATTTCTTCAAATGGGCGAAGGAGCAGAGAAGTATGGTTCCATGTCTCTCTAACATTATCTATGCTATAATTCAATACAAGTCGAACTGGAGAGGTGTATTCCTTGAAGATCATACCGGGATACGTTGAACTCGTCGAGATTTTAATGGCATGCGGCTTTGCAGACAGAAAGAGTTGTTTTGAGGCGGTGTCTCATGACCTTGGATTGGATTTCGAGCCTGGAGGAGAACTTCGGGAATTCCTTGATCAGGTCAACAGTAGCGAAAACTGGTCGATAAGGATGGCTGTCGATGTCTTTTCTGAGATTAAGGACAGCGTCATTTTTTTCTGTGACTTTCCGGATGAACCCGGGCGAGAGATACCGCTTGAGGATTCTATCGAGAGTCTTGCAAGTAAATTTGAAGACAGAGCCAGATGCGTTGTGGCTAGCATCATGCTAAACAATTTGAATCTTTCTCAGGAGGACGCGTGCAAGACACTCGAGGGCGACTTTAGTATTGTCTCCGAGGCTGTTGAAAAGGCAGAAGATCTTTCAGAAAACACAACGTGGTTTATCACCCAATTGATAAAATTCCCAAGACAATCAAAGGAAATCCTTCTCTTCGCGCTGAGTGAACTTAAGAAATACTATGAGCAATCTGGTTTAAGAAAGAGGAATCGTGACAAGGTCGTTGAAAGGCTGAAGCTATTCAAAGCCGAGGAGTATGAGGAAGTTGCAGAGGATTTTCTTGAATTCTACGGAATCAAGGCAAGGGAGGATCTACCCCTTCACTTGCTGTTTCAAAATACTCTGAAGTATTCGGGACTCAAGTTTTCTAGCGTCTGCAATACCCAGCTCATAATTTTCAGTGAGCACTTCAAACAGATTGAAGAGATAATGAATTCCGTCATAACAGACAACACCCTCAGATTATTTCTAAGAAATCTTTCCGATCAGACAAAAATGCAGATCTTGAAAGCTATATCTGATGATTCGAAATATGTGGATGAGCTATCCAAGATTGTCGGTCTCTCAAAAGCGACGGTTTCATACCATCTCTCAACGTTAGCAGAACTCGCACTCGTCACTAGCCGTAAAGACCACCGGCGAGTGTACTTCTCGTTGAATAAAGAGCGGCTTGAAAAGATACTCAGAAGGCTTGAGATGCTTTACGATGAAGGTGAAAGTTGATGGAGATGATAGCCGGCTATTTCGAAATATACGATTTGACAATGGCCATTCAGTTTTCGCTTAACACAGGCCCGGTTGAGAAAGTGTTAAAGACATTGGGAGTGGACTACGAACCTTCTGCCCAGCTAATGGAATTCCGGGAATTACTACTGAAGGACGGAGAATGGTCGACAAGAATGTACACAACCTTCATGAACGAGCTAGGCGTTATGGCTCCAATTCTCTTTCCGATAAGGCAGAAGCTTCAGGACGGGATGATTGTGAAGATTGAGGAGAGCTTGAACGTACAGGATGAAGGGCTTGAGTTAATAAAGGATCGCTTCATTCAGGTGTTTGCTGATAGGAGGCTAAGGATTTCTCACCATGATCTGAAGAAAATGATACTTGAGGAACCCCAGAAGGTTTCGAAGGCGGTTGAGGCAATCGGTGGCACAAGTGCAGACACGATATGGTTCATTAACCAATTGCTTTTCTTTCCAAAGACCGCAATGGATTTTCTTTCCTCTAACACGCTTAGAATTCTTGATTACTATGAACGTAGTGGCTTAAGAGAGTTGAATATAGGCCTTGTTAAAGGCTACATGGAGAATAATTCACCCCAGAAAGTCAAAGACGCTTTTTCGAACTTCCTCGACTATTATGGCATTACTCTTGATGAGAGCAAGCCTCTATACATAACACTTCAGAATTCAGTGCCTCACACAAACTCTGGTCTGATGACTTATCCAACGTTTCACCTTCTGATAATGGGTCTTGAAGAGGTTACCGAAGACTTCTCAGGGAGAATTCCTGAGGAAGTGAGGTTGAGAAGCCTTCTGAAAGTGTTGTCTGATGAGACGAGATTCAAGATCCTGAAGAGGCTGAGCAAGGAGCCAGCCCTGCAAAAAGATCTGGTTGAATTCACTGGTCTGGCCAAGTCAACGATTTCTTACCATATGGGACTTCTCTTCAAATCATCGTTGATCGATATAGACCCATTTAGTAGCATAATCTGTGTGAGAAGGGAGACTATAAGCAGGGCAGTAGCAGACATTAGAAATCTGTTGAACATAAAGGAGAAGAGATGATTAGAGCAGCAATATTCGATATGGACGGAGTGATTATCGATTCGGAAAAGATTTATAGAAGAGCTTGCACAGAGCTTGTAGATGAGCTTGGTGGGAAAATCAGCGTCGAGTTGTTTGAAAGACAGATGGGTCTAAAGATGTCTGAAACCCAGAAAGTTGTTGTCCAGACAGCAGGGATTGAAATTGAGCCTGAAGAGTTCGGCAGGAGATACATGGAAAGATACTTGAAACTTGCAAGAGATACATTGGTTCCAAATCCCGGATTAGTAAATCTTCTTGATTTCCTATCTGAAAAGGTAGAACTGGCTATAGCATCGTCTACAGAGAAGGTGGCAGTAGAGGAACTCATGAAGAAGATTGGTGTGTTAGATTACTTCGAAATAATTGTGGGTGGCGATGAAGTAGATGAATCAAAGCCCTCACCTATGATCTATCTTAAAGCCTCAGAGCTCCTGGGGGTAAATCCTGAAGAGTGCATAGTCATTGAAGACTCGCCAAATGGCATCAAGAGTGGTATTGGGGCTGGAATGGAAGTGCTTGGAGTTAGACACGGAGAGAACGCTCACCTTGATCTGTCAGCTTCAAGTCATGTATTTGATGATCTCTACGGAGTCAAGGAGTACCTTGAAACGGTTCTGAACGGCAACGCTTAATCGAAAAGAATACCTTCCAACCGCTTCAGATTCCTTATCTCAACTGTATTTCTGTCAGGCATAGAGATGATTACTTCTCTCTGTAACTCAGAGAAATTTCTGGATACTACCTCTCTCTGGTTGATCCCATGAGGTTCGCCAGCATCTTTTTTGAGCACGGAAGACTAAAGACATGAGTTTCCTTCTCCAGAGATAGTTCCAGCAGATAAATGGCGATCTTCTTCTTCACGGTGGCAAGTGAAAGCATCTCAATGATACCCGAAAGGTTGAGGGTCTTTTCAGAAATGCTTCTGGGATAGGATAGCAGAAAACGCTGGTTTTTGAAGGCGCTTAGAAGTACTCCCTTCGGGATATTAAGAATCTACGAATCTTCTTCTGACACCGCGTATGAAGCATATTTTCTTCCGGCAAATACGAGAGCTTCGCCAAACACCTCTCCTTTCTCAAAGTGTTTGATGATCTGTTCCTGGCCAGAAGGAAGTAGCTTCGATATCCTCAATTAGCCTTTGAGAACTATGCTAAGCGAATCCCATTTGTCTTCTGGCGTATAGATGATTTGATTGCTCAAATAAGTTATTGTCCGTGAACCCGAAAGTACTTCTTCTCTTTCCTGAAAAGTCAGATCTCTGAAGATATCAACAGTATGCAGCATCTATTCACCAACTCTGTACCAGTACTGGTATTCCTCATGAAAACCAATCTTCGAATAAAGGGCTATGGCATTTCTGTTCGGTTCATCGACTTGAAGATAAGCGATCTTTGCGCCTCTTTTCCTCCCAACTTCCAGGAGTTTTTCAGTTATCTCTCTTCCATATCCTTTTCGCCGTTCAGTCTCTCTCACAGCTATTCCAAATAGCCCCATAAAATCACTCTGGATTACGGCAAAACCGCAACCGACAGCCCTCCTTTTCTTTTTCAGAAGCACAAACGAGCTTTTTGGAGGGAGCGATGTTAACAGCCTTTTTGCCCACACTTGATTTTCTCTTGCCCTCTTATTGAGCGAGAAGAATAGTTCAAGCCATCTGTCTTCTGGACTGGAGAGGACATCCAGATCGGAAAGATCACAAGGCTTACCGGCAATTACCTTTGTCATTACAAGAGCCCGATCCTTTTCTTCAAATCCTAGTTCTCCTAGTACATTATCGAGACAAGCTGGTTTTGAATCTGATGTGAGTTTGAACATCGGAGGCAGCCCTTTTGAAGTATAGAAATGCTTAACCTCTTCGATCTTGTAATTCAATGCTTCGAAAGTTTCATATAGCGGATACACTGAGTTTGCCCTATTTGTATATCCGCCTGCATATCTTATTATCCAGCCGTCCCTGAACCTAGAATCAATTGCGGGCCACAAATTAAGAGAAATTTCTTCAAGCATTCGAATTCTTGACATAGTGCCTCCAATCTGTATTGTTTCTTACTGAATCCTCCAATTGGACCAATCGAATTACTTGCACGGTTCAAGTGAGGAAAACAGGAAAACCTCATTCTTACTCTTGATAGACGTTTTCAATGTTTTCAAGTAGCTCTCATCAGCAACATAATACTACAACTACAACTTACTATTAAGCTTTCACAACAAGAGTTGTAAAAGGCGCGAATAGCTGGTAGAAAAACAATCGTCTTCCGGGAATTCAACCTTTAGGATCTCTTTGGGTCTAGGCTTGACGAACTGGCAGTAATTTTGTCTGACTCACTTGAGATTCCCAGGTGACTTCCTCCCGACAGGTTGATTAGTCATCGTTCCTTTTTACGAAATCTACTGACACTTTCGACAATTGGTTCAGTAAACATCGTGCTGGTGAAATCTACCGCACTTCTGTATGCTGCAAGCATACCATTCTCATCGTCGGTTAGTTCTTTTCCTCGTTTCTTCTTAGCCTTCAGTTTCATCTTCAACATTGACATCAGGATCTTGTCTCTGAGCTTCAGCTTCTTGAAGTCAAAACCTTCCCCTCAGATGATAGAATGCCACAAATCTGGCCATTTCGAGAGAAAAATCCTTTGCCATGATATCTTCAAGTGCTTTGGGCTTTGCCTGAGAAGCGCCGACAGAGAAGACGATCACTTTTTTGCCCTTGAGAGTTTCTATGCTCTTCCTAAATCTTGGCAGCCCAATGATGCCTGTGGCGTATAGCGATCCTCCATAGACAATAACGTTGTAATTATGAAGATTCCCAGGATTGAAGTCATCAACATTAAATATTTCTGCTCCGACTTCTTTGGCAATCCAAGTTGCTTACTTTTTTTCCATACTTGGTCTTGTAAAGCGTAACTACTTCTGACACATTATTCCTCTCTTATGACTTGCATAGATATGCTCATTAATTTTAATATAGTAGATTTCACTGTTAGCTCATCAATGCAAATCTCAAATTCCCCGAACTCTGGACTCCACGGGGCTTCATTCTGACAGTTATCGCTTGGAAACTTGTTATCTAGAGGATTCTAATGTAGAATTGAGACGCTTACCTTACTAAGGAGGCTTGCGATGATTCGAAAATTCATAGCCTACTATCGGCCACATCTAAGGCTATTCATACTTGATATGGCATGTGCTTTCATGATTGCGGGAATTGATCTGGTATTTCCCAGGTTCACCACATTAGCGCTCGATAATTATATACCTTCCGGGAATATGAGAGGGATTGTCATTATCGCCGTAGTTATGGCGCTGCTCTTTGTTCTGAGAGCCGTGTTCAACTATGTGGTAAACTATTGGGGTCATGTTGTGGGGGTAAGAATGGAATATAACATGAGAAAAGATATCTTCTCTCATCTTCAAACGTTGTCCTTCAGTTACTTTGACAAAGTTAGAACCGGAAAGATTATGTCCAGGATAGTGAACGATCTGCGAGAGATTACAGAGCTTGCGCATCATGGTCCTGAGGATCTCTTCATTTCGACTGTTACTTTGGTTGGAGCCTTCTTTATTCTAATGCAGAATGACTGGAGGTTAACTCTAGTTGTTTTTGCCTATATTCCTTTTATGATCTGGTATGGTGTCAATAAGAGACAGAAGATGGCAAAGGCATTCAGATTGGTGAGGAAGAAGATAGCAAACGTTAACGCACAGCTCGAAAACAGCATTTCCGGAATTAGAGTAGCTCAGTCATTTACCAATGAGGAGTTCGAAAAAAACAAGTTCGATCTTGGGAACCAGGAATTCAAAGAATCAAGGCAATTCGCTTTCAAATCGATGGCAGAAATGACAACCGGTATCGATCTGATGATGAACATGCTCAAAGTAACAGTTCTTGCATTTGGAGGTTACCTGACTTATTCTGGTGAGATAACCGTCGGAGGCTTTGTGGCATACTTTCTCTACGTCGATCTGTTTCTGCAACCGATAAGGAGACTTATGCAGTTTGCGCAACAATATGAAGACGGTATGTCTGGTTTTGAGAGGTTTGTGGAGATAATGGAAACTAAGTCCAGTATTACTGACTCTCCCGATGCGATTGAGTTAACCGATGTCAAGGGGGACATCAGAGTAGAAGAAGTATCTTTTGCCTATGAGGGCGGAGTAAACGTCCTTACCAATGTTAGCCTCCATATTCCCGCAGGAAAAATGGTCGCTCTTGTTGGACCTTCAGGAGGAGGAAAGACAACGCTTTGTCACCTGATTCCAAGGTTCTATGATGTTACTAGCGGAAAGATTACAATAGATGGAACAGACATTCGTGATGTTACTCTGAATTCGTTGAGGAGCCAAATTGGGATTGTTCAGCAGGACGTTTTTCTTTTTGCAGGAAGTATTCGGGATAATATTGCTTATGGTAAGGGCGACGCGTCAGATGAAGAGATAATTGAAGCAGCCAAAAGAGCAAACATCCATGATTTCATTCTGAGTCTAGAACACGGATACGATTCATATGTGGGCGAAAGAGGCGTTATGCTTTCCGGAGGGCAAAAACAGAGAATATCGATTGCCCGAGTGTTCTTGAAGAATCCGCCCCTTCTAATCCTTGATGAAGCTACTTCTGCACTGGACAATGAGACTGAACTTAAGATACAGGAATCTCTTGAAGCTCTCTCGAAGGGACGCACGACCCTTGTAATTGCCCACAGACTTTCGACTATAAAGAATGCCGACGAGATAGTTGTGATAACCAGTGACGGGATAATCGAAAAAGACAGCCATGATGAACTTCTTAAGAAGGGCGGACACTATGCGAGACTTTACAGAGCACAGTTTAAGGGTTACATACCAGATATGTGATCGCTTGTTTCCATATTCGAGTATATGTCGGGTGGACTGAGGACTGTTGAGACAAACTCTTCGAGGAGTCTTTTCAGATTATCTCGAAATGAATTGCCAAGATAGTTCTCTCAGCAATTTCTCAACGTTTGCCAATGTTGATGGTCAGAGGAAGCATGTCGCATACGACCTGACAATGCAGAAGAATACTGTCTCCCTTCTAGAGGTGATTCATAGAGTTACAGTCTTTCCGCTTTTTCCCAGTCATCAGACCTTTCGGTTTGGAGAAATAGCTTTTCACCACCTAGACAATTATGGCTGCCGGATTGTCCGTTAAGGTTTATTTGTTATACTTGAATGCTAGCCGGAGTTCCGTGGAGGGATGCTTATGGATATTGAAAGGGAGTTTCTTTTCAGATGGTATGAACGGCAGCTGCTAGTCAAGGGAGTGACAAGATCTTTCCTTCTGCGACTGGCAGAGGAGACTTTCGGCGGACTCTCGGGTACGATGGAAGAGATGGTAGCGGAATTGTTAATAAGGAGTGGTCTTTCCGGTATCACAAGAGATTTTCCGAGACAAAAAATCCTTCCATTTTACTCACCTTTGATCTACAGGCAGAAAGAAACTATGGAATTCAGAGATGGAGATGAAATAAGGATTTCGGAAGATGATGGGAAGAAAGTCGTAACCTTTCCACATACTCTGCCGATAATGTTTTCGCCGGTAATTGCCGGAAGAGTGTTTTTCTGGTTTATGAATGAGGTTTCGAGTAAAACTCCTGTCGAGGAGCTTCCCGTGAATCTCGAGAAAATCTCCCGAAAGGGAAGGGTAATGGTTGTTGGAGCTGGAGGATTAGGGACTCCGTTGATAAAGACCTTACTAGAGAACGGTATCGATGATATCTGCATCATTGAACCCGGAAAGGTAAAACTTAACAATTTGCACCGACAAATATTCTACGATTATGGGGATGTTGGTCTTTCAAAGGCCAGCGTTCTTGAGCGAAAGCTATCTACTTACTATGGCGGGGTCAGGGCTAAAGTCTATGAGAGAGAATTTGATCCGGTTTCCGTCAAGTCGGAGAAGCCGGATATTGTTGTGAGCTGTGTTGACAGTTTTGAAACTAGATATTTGATTAATGATGCTTGTTATCGTAATGGCATTCCCTTTGTCGATTCGGGAGTTGAAGGGTCGAGCGGATATGTGATGTTAAGAGACAGAAGGACACCGTGCTACAGATGTTTCATGGGAGACAACAGGATAGACACAGAGGCTTCCAGAGGCATTCTATCATTCACGAGTTACTTTGGCGGGTTGTTCGAAGCGGCTATGGTGACGACCTACCTTAATAACAGAAGCTATGAAGGCAAAGTCTTTTGGTTCGATCTGAAAAAAAACAGATTTGAAGAAATATCTGTTGAACGCAGGAAAGACTGTCCGGTTTGTTCATTAGCGAAGAGGTGACTCTTTTGGAAGTTGTCTACGGAGACAAGAAGTGGAATTTCGATAGAGATCTGAGTTACGGTGAACTGATAAAGGAGACTCGACTTGGGCGGGTCTCCGTTCTGGTTATGGTGAATGGTCGACTAGTAAGGAAAGGGGAGATGATCCCGGTGAAGTCGAGAGTTCTCATAATCAGTGCTGCTAACGGAGGATAAACTGGCGCATACCGACGCATACTTGCGCATAAGAACATATAGTGCTTTCTTTTGACCGCCATCGTTTGGTGCGCGAAATAGGTTTTTTTGTACGGAGATTATTTTGAATGTAGAATTTAAGATGGATAGCAAAAAAATAGATGGAGGTGGAGAAATTGGAAAAGAAAAAGGTCTTGATTCTCGGTGCGGCCGGAAGGGACTTTCATAACTTCAATACTTATTACAGAGACAATGAAGAGTTCGAAGTAGTAGCCTTCACGGCGACGCAGATTCCTGGAATTGATGGAAAGAAGTATCCTGCAGAGCTCGCAGGAAAACTCTATCCCAATGGTATTGCTATACTACCGGAAGAAAATTTTGGGAAGCTGATAGATGAGCACAAGATTGATCAGGTAGTACTTGCTTACAGCGATCTTCCGCATCAGTACGTTATGGAAAGGGCAGCAATCACAAACGCCCATGGTGCAGATTTTGTTCTCCTAGGACCCAACAAGACAATGGTTAAATCCACGAAACCGGTAATCTCTATCTGCGCAGTCAGAACGGGCTGTGGCAAGAGCCAGACAACTAGAAGAGTCCTGGATATTCTAAGAGAAAAGGGTAAGAAGGTTGTATCGATTAGGCATCCCATGCCTTATGGAGATCTTGTTAAGCAGAAGGTTCAAAGATATGCGAATTACTCGGATCTCGATAAGCATGAGTGCACTATCGAAGAAAGAGAAGAATACGAACCTCATATAGATCGGAAGGCAGTTATTTACGCCGGTGTTGATTACGAGGCGATTCTCAGGGAAGCAGAAAAAGAGGATGTTGATGTCATAATTTGGGATGGCGGAAACAACGACTTCTCTTTCTACAAGACAGATCTCTACATCACGGTGACCGATCCTCACAGAGCAGGTCATGAGACTACCTACTACCCCGGCTTCGCAAACCTCATGATGGCCGATGTTATCGTCATCAACAAAGAGGAAACGGCTTCTCCAGAGGATATCGACATTGTTCGCCAGAACATAGCAAAATTCAACCCAAGTGCAGTAGTTGTTGACGGAGCTTCACCGATTACTATAGAGGGTGGTAAGTCTTCCGAAATCAAAGGCAAGAGAGTTCTTGTTGTCGAGGATGGTCCGACTCTTACCCACGGTGGAATGAGATACGGAGCAGGTTGGGTAGCGGCCAAGAAGTTTGGTGCTGCAGAGATAGTTGACCCGCGGCCATATGCAGTGGGATCTCTTATCTCCACTTACGAGAAATATAGTCATCTGGATCAGATCCTTCCTGCAATGGGATACGGCGAGAAGCAAATGAAAGAGCTTGAGGAGACCATAAACAAGGCCGATGTTGATCTTGTGATAATCGGAACTCCGATTGATCTTAGGAGAGTCATTGATATCAAGAAGCCGGCAGTAAGGATTGGCTACGAGCTTCAGGAGATTGGAAAGCCTGATCTGGAAGATGTAATTGACGACTTTCTTAAGAAGCACAACATATAACTGATGAAGAACAAAGGAGACCGATCAAATCGGTCCCCTTTTTCGATGATCTACTGTTTTTTCTTAATAGGGATGTAGATATAAAGCTCAGAGTCCTCTTCTCCGGTAAATCTCTCGTCATATAACTCGAACTCATTAAGTCCAGTCGGTTCATACTCCCAATTCTGAAACCACTTTCCATGGATGTATTCGTAAGTTTCCTGCAGAGAATCCAGATTTCCATTGTGAGTGAAGACTGCGTACGTCGCCTCGGGTATCTCAGCACCAACCATTCCTTCGGGAATGTTCTCCAGACTGGAGACTGCTACCGATGCAGTATAGTCGAACTTTCCGTCAACGAAGTCCTCTTCGCCTGTGCACATTAGTCCATAGCTTTCCTTCGCCGATATGACGTTCTCAATCTCTGGAAGTCTCTCCATAAAGTCTCTCCAAAGATCAGGACAGTTGTTGGTAGGATCATTTCCATAGTACTTCAGGCCAATCACTTTGAATGCAGGTTTGTGAAGGGTTTTCGGTTCCATTTTCTTTCTTTCCTCAAGACCTATTAGGTTCCTCTTATAGAGGAGTCTTTTCTTTTGGGTAACGGCGAAGTGAAGTCCGAATCTGCGATACTTGCCAGGCGTCATGTAGTATCTGCTCTTAAATGCTCTGGTAAAAGATTCTTGCGAATCATAGCCGAGCTGCAAAGCTATCTCAAGAATCGTCATTGAGGTTGTCGCAAGTTTGTCGGCGGCCACGCTCAATCTTCTTCCCTTGCGGTACTGGCCTATCGTCTCGCCCACAGTGTGGAAGGAGATTCTCTGGAGATGAACTGATGAGTAGAAGCTTTCTGAGCATAGATCGGTGAGAGTTATTTGAGATGAAAGGTGCTCCTCAATGTAATCTATAACGGAGTTCACACAATCAATGTTGTCCTCTTTTAAGGAAGTGAGGTTGGCATCACTTCACCTCCACAACAATCGTCTTAACGATTATACAAATATGAAAGGGTTTGTTTTTGATCGAAAGTATCATGGAGTTTTTTCTCTAGGCTGAATCAATGCAGAAGCAATTCAAACTGAATGAGCCGTTAATACGGTAACGTCATAAGTCAACAAGCCTTTCAAGCTTCTTAGCGGCTTCTATGGTGCTACTCACTTCTTTTGGTAGAGGCATTCCCTAGAAACCCGTTCTTCTGACGAAGTCGATCAGCATTGGCCTCGATTCCTCGGGGTCCCAGCTAGACAGTTTGTCTAAAGTATCTACTCCAGAATCGTAGTATAGCCTCGCCCGGACTCCCCTCAATCCACCAAGTCTTGAGAGATCCGAGAGTTTCAGGTATTCAAGTATCCTCTCCATTTCAGTACCCGTACGTGCAGCCAGATTTTCTCTCGTTTCGGGTGAACGGGCAGCCTCGATATTTTGATAGGTGCTAACTATTCCTGCTTTGGCAAGGTTATCCACGACCATTTGATAGTAGTTTGAAAACTGATCGAGTCTGAATGCCTTCCTCTTTGCCGAAATTTCTTTTTCACGAAGTTCCGAAGCAAGTGCATAAAGGGAGGGCTTTGAAAGAAAACAGAAATATAGAGCGAAGCTTCTTACCAAGATTCTTTCCTTTTCCACACGCGGCGACGAATCTTAGAATATCATCTGTCTCAGTCTCTTTGATAGACTTACCCCTGGTTTTACGGAGGAATTGTTCGAACAAGACAACATCTGCTACTATACCATCAATAACACTCTGCTTCTTTCCTTTCTTCCTAAGGAAAGCTGCAAAATCTGCCCTAATTGTCATCCGTTAACCTCTATCAGATACAAAGTGCGGAACGCCTGCAGAGAAGTTGGCGGATGCGATACGCTATCAAGTGAATCATCCAGGAGCGATTACAGCTTCAACAGTGATTTGTGGCAGCAGATTCATTACATCATCGAACCTGCAGAGTTCGGTACCTGGGGTCATGACGGCAGCAGAACTAGCTGCTCCTGCCATTTTCAAAGCAACTTCACTTCTCTCGCCCAATTCTCTCGACAAGCAGTAAGCTGCAAGAAAAGAGTCTCCTGCCCCCACTGCGCTCTTGACGGAAACTTCGGGCACCATTATTCGATAGAAGCTTCCACCGATAAGTGCAAGGGCTCCCTCTCTTCCCATAGTGAGAAGGACCTCCTCGATCGAATATTTGTCTGAGACCTCAAGTAGAGCTCTTTTTATATTTGTCTCTCCATGAAGTTCCCGATTCAACAACCTCTGTAGTTCATGCAAATTTGGCTTGATTCCTCTGGGGCCAGCTTTTACGCCTTCGATTAACGGCTCTTTGTCGGAATCTATGTAGACGTTGACTCCGATGTCTCTCATCCTTGAACAGAGTCGAGCGTATATGTCGCTGCTTACTCCTTCAGGAACACTTCCGCAGATAAGAAGATAGTCTCCTTTTCTCAACAAGGTATCAATCGTCTTACAGAGTTTTTCTGTTTCCCTTTCCGAAATTACCGGGCCCGGAAGACTCATCCTGTATTGACCACTTCCAGTCTGTACTAGAATGTTAATCCTTGTTTCTTCTTCACTTCTTACCGTTGCATAAACGACTCCCTCATCATCTAGCATCTCTTCTATGATCTTTCCGGTATGACCTCCAAGAAAAGCTATTGAGACCGAATGGCCTCCCAGTTCATTTATTACACGTGATACGTCGACACCTTTACCTGCAGGGTAGTCCTTGACTCTATCTACCCTTACAGTATCGTCCTCGATTATAGAGTCTGTATATAAGAATCTATCGAGAGCTGCGTTCAAAGTCAGTGAGAAAATCACTACTTGTACCTCCTATATTCTGCCGAGACGGTAATTGATAATTCCGAGTACAACAATCACGCTTGTCTCGACTCTCAGAGTTCTTCTTCCCAAAGAAACGGAAGTGCATCGGGTTGAGATGTCCCTAATCTCCTCCGGTGCGAAACCTCCTTCGGGTCCTACGATCAATCGCAGTTTTCTTTCAACGGCAAGTTCTTCTTCTACTTCTGCTAAAGGCCTGCCGCCGAATTCCAGAAGCAGGTTGAATGATCCTTCAAGAGGAAGAGTCTCGGATATTCTAATCTCGGGAATGTAAGGATTGACACTCTGCTTGGCAGCTTCCTTTGCGACTGCATTGAACTTAGCCAACTTACTTTGATCAACTCTGGAAACCGATCTAAGACTGCTGAACAACTCGATTCTGTCTACTCCCAATTCGGTAGCCTTCTCTATCAGAATATGTAGCCGTGGCCACTTCGTCGCTGCCACGGCTACAGTAACACTCTTACCGTCTTTCTCGATGTACTCGCGCTCGATAACAATTCCCGAAGCAGATGATTTCCCAAGTTCTTCGAGAACAAATCTGTAAGTGGTTCCTTTGCCATCAATGCCCGTTAGCTTATCACCGGGTCTTGCTCTAGTCACTCTCAGATGCTTGGTTTCACTGCTGTCTAGAGTGACTCTGTTGTCTTCGGGCAGAACAAAGAAAGCATTGGGCAACTAACCAATGACCTCTTGACTCAAGTATGGTACGAGGGCTTTGGGCACATCAATCTTTCCGTCACTTCTCTGATAGTTCTCAACTATTGCTACCAGGGTCCTTCCAACGGCCAGTCCCGAGCCATTCAAACAGTGTACAAACTTCAGCTTGTTGTCACTGTCTCTGAACCTTATGTTGGCTCGTCTTGGCTGGAAGTCCTCAACGTTTGAACAGGAAGAAATCTCTCTATAAGTGTTGTAAGAAGGCAACCAAACTTCAAGATCATAAGTCTTGGCCGATGCAAACCCGATATCCCCAGTACAAAGAGAAACTACCCGGTAAGGGAGTTCCAACTTCCTAAGAACATCTTCAGCGTCGGCCGTAAGATTATCAAGCGCATCGTACGACTCGTCGGGATGGGTAAACCAGACAAGCTCCACCTTGTCAAATTGGTGTACTCTTATCATTCCACGAACATCCTTTCCGTACGATCCGGCCTCTCTCCTGAAGCATGCACTGTAAGCCGTGTATTTCTTAGGCAGATCACCTTCGATGATCTCGTCCATGTGCTGAGAAACAAGAGGTACTTCTGCCGTAGGTATCATAAACATATCGTCGGGATCTATTCTGTAAGCTTCTTCTTCAAATTTTGGGAGTTGACCGGTAGCCTGCATCGTATCTCTCTTAACCATGAAAGGAAGAGCTACTTCCTCGTATCCCTTGGAATGGTGAAGGTCCAGCATAAAGTTAGTTATGGCCCTCTCAAGTCTTGCGAAGTCTCTTCTAAGAATCGTGAATCTCGCTCCAGATATTTTCGCGGCTCTTTCAAAGTCTATAAGACCTGTTTCCGGGCCGTAATCCCAGTGCGGTCGGATCTCAAAATCGACCTTTCTCGGTTCCCCCCATGTCCTAAGAACTACGTTATCTTCCTCACTCTTGCCAATAGGTGTGGTCGATGAAGGAATATTGGGAAGATAGAGAAGTTTGATTTTCAGTTCTTCTTCTATCTGAGAAGTTCGGTTATCAAGCTCCTTAACTTCAGATGAGATCTCTTTTGCTCTTTCCATAAGGGAAAGAGCAAGTTTCTCGTCTTTGCTTGCTTTGGCACGAGCAATTTCCGAAGATATGCTATTTCTCTCGGCCTTTTTCTGCTCAACGACCTGCAGCGCCTCTCTCCTCTTTGATTCCATATCAACGATCTCATCCAACAGCTCTGAGGTCATCTGCCTGTGCTCAAGAGCTCTTCTCACAATTTCGGGGTTTTCTCTAATCAACCTTACGTCAATCATGTTCTTTCCTCCAGCTAGAAAACAAGCTCTATCTCAACATCTTTTCCTTCAAATGAGTCGTCGTTTGTGTCGTATACCAGTTCAGCGGCCCAAATCTTTCTACTGTTCTTGAAATCGTCAACAAAGACATTTCCTCTCAAATTGAGGAGCCCCGTATCTCCAAAATACTCGAAGTAGAGCGTATCAACATTGAGATCGCCTTTGTAGTCAATGAAAATTAGGTCTGGCGTTGCCTCCCCTGTTTCCTTTGCGAAACCCTCATAGTATTCTGTTTTCTGATCGAAATTGAGTATCTCGGTCTTGTAAACATATATGTCCTTACCATCATCCTCTTTCGAGTAAATTATGGCTTCAACATCTTCAAGCAATGTGCCGGTGGAGTTCTCAAGATTGTAGTCAAGCGATGAAGCGGTAGCCTCACCAGTCTGAAATCTTACAAAGGTTTTGCCTTCAGTGACAAAACTCTCCCAGTCAGTAGTACCCTTTGTCGCAGTTGCCAGTGGAGTCTCAACGTAGATTTCTCCGTCCTTGTTAATAAAGACATTTCCAATGAAAGTAAAGACCTCTTTCTGCAGAGATCCCAGGACTGTGTCTCCCTTTATCCTTACTGTGCTGGCAAAAATTGTTGCTGCAAGGGAAACAAGAATTAGTCCAATAATAATACTCTTTCTCTTCATAAACTACCTCCAGACGATTATACCTTTGCTTTCTTAGAGTCCATTATCTCTAGAAGATTCTGGACAATTACCTCAAGAGCCTTTACCTGATCAGACTTTATTTCGGTCATTACCGATTTCAGGTACTCTACTCTTCTATCGATAACTTTCTCGATGAGTGTTCTTCCGGAATCAGAAATGTCGATTATGAATGATCTCCTATCTTTGTCAGAACGCCTTCGTTCTACCAAATCAGCATCAATAAGCCTTTTCACAAGACCCGTTGTTGTGCTCTTTGTTATTCCAAGCCAGCGACTGATGTCACTCATCCTCTTTTCACCATTGAAGAAAAGGATCTGAAGGACATCGAATTGGGCCGGAGTGATCGGGAAGTCCCTCAAAACCTTTCTTCCTTCCCTTCTAATCCTCGTAGAAATCGCTCTAAGATTCTTCTCAAGAATTGCAGCGTCTTCCTTTTTGATTTCATTTCCGGACATCACCACACCTCCAAACCCTCTGTATTGGTTGACAGAAAACGTTACTACTCAAGAGATTATATCATCATATTTGCCACGGTTAAGACTGATTCTCAGGTTGCTTACGTTCATTCATCTGTTCTATGGCGTTCGCATCATGTGCTGAAGCCTATGAAATGGTGATGTATAATTTCAGTATGAAATTGTCTGAAGAAGAGTTCAATAAGCTTGTTAGATTTGATGCCGCTTACAGAGTAGATCACAAGATAGTTGCAGGTGTAGATGAAGCCGGAAGAGGTCCTCTGGCCGGGCCCGTTGTAGCAGCTGCCGTTATAGTTCTGAATCCAGTGGAAGGCGTGTACGATTCTAAAGCTCTTAGCAGAAAAATCAGAGAATCGTTGTTTGAGAGAATAATCGAGAACTCCATAGTAGGTATAGGGCTTTCGTCGCCCGAAGAGATAGATCTCATCAACGTCTTAGCTGCCACCAGACTGGCAATGAACAGGGCACTGAGCGTTCTTTCTGAAAGGCCAGATTATGTAATCGTCGATGGAAAGTGGCTAAAACTGGATGTGAAGGGCGAGTGTGTTGTCCGCGGAGATCGGAAGAGCGCATCGATAGCCAGTGCTTCTATAATTGCAAAGGTGTTTAGAGATCGGATTATGGATTCTCTCGATTCATTATATCCCGAGTATGGCTATAGAAGACACAAGGGTTATTGTACTGAAATGCATCTAAATGCTCTGAGGGAGTTCGGACCGACAACTTGGCACAGACTCACTTACAGGCCGATTCGAGAGTTGATTCCTAAGGAACTTGTATCACGCTGGTCAGAAGAAAATGAAGTAAGTAACGCCAGGCTTTTTAGAGCCGGGTTGACTACAACGGAGGTCAAGAATTGAAGAGGACATTTGAGGAAAGCGAATGGGTAAGACTCATTGAGACAATGGAGAAATTGAGATCTCCCGGAGGCTGTGAATGGGATATAGCACAGACTCATGAGACGCTCAGACCATATTTGATTGAAGAGGCGTATGAGGTACTTGATGCCATAGATCGTGGGAATGACGAAGAGCTTGCCGAAGAGCTCGGTGATATCCTTCTTCAGGTTATATTTCATTCACAGATTGCGGCCGAAAGAAAAGCCTTCTCAATTACGGATGTTGTAAGGTCACTAACAGATAAACTCGTGAGAAGGCACCCCCAAGTCTTTTCCGATTCAAAGGGTTATTCTTATCGTCAGTGGGAAGAAATAAAAGCGAAGGAAAAGGGAGCAGGCTCAACTGGAAGTTCCTCTATAGGTAAGATCAACAAGGCTCTTCCAGCACTGAGTCTGGCTCGTAGGGTTCAGGAGAATGCTTCAGTCGTAGGTTTTGATTGGAACGAGATAAGCGGTCCGCGCAACAAGATAGACGAAGAGATAGAAGAGCTAGACTGTGCTATAAAGGGAGGGGACAAGAAGAAAATTGAAGAGGAACTCGGAGATCTTCTTTTTACGATTGCAAATCTATCGAGATTTCTTGATGTGGATCCTGAATCGGCTTTAAAGAGATCAACTGAGAAATTTGTGAACCGTTTTCGAGATATGGAGAGTCATATTGAGGAGTACGGTCTGGAAATTGAAAGCATGACCATAGATGAGCTCAATCACCTGTGGGAAAAAGCGAAGGAGGGTACAAATTGAAGAAGCTGCTAATCGCTGCCCTGATGATTATGTTATTTGCTGTAACAGCGTTTGCACAGACAGAGACGTTGTCTGGAAGTGGGATAGCCGCCAGGGTAAATGGCGAGGTTATCACCATGGATGCTTTCCTTTCGAAAGTTTTGCCTAACTATACTGAGATATCAAAGAGGATTGAAGAGGTAGACCCTCTGTTTTCAGAGATGCTTCTGAATACTGAAGCCGGCCAGAAATTACTGGAGGAATACGAAAGAAATTCTCTGGAGGCTCTGATCGAAGAGACGCTTCTTATTCAGTATGCTAGGGAAGCTGGAATAGAAGCCGACACCGAGGTTCTGAGGGGCGTTGTCAACAAATCAATCATGGATACTCTCACAGAATTGGACATTGAGAAGTCAGATGCTGATCTTTTCTACATTCTCAAAGGATACATCGATGGGCTGAGTTCCTATGAGGCGAAAGTAGTCAGGGATCTTGCCTACAAAGAGGTTCTTAATGCTCTCTATGAAGCTGTTACTGAAAGTGCAACTGTTACAGAAGAGGAAGTTGAGCAGTATTATCTGGCCAACTCCTCCAGGTATGCAATTGAGGAGGAAAGGGCCAATTTAAAGGTGCTCCTGTTTGATTCCTTCTCTGAAGCCTATTCGGTATGGAAGGCGGCATCTAGGGATGCAAATCCTGCTTCTGTACTCGATACCTTCCCTGAAGTTCAGTCGGGAAGTTTCACGAGACAGGGGATTGAGAATCTGAATCCCGAGCTTGTGAAATCTCTCTTCAAACCGACTAACGGCGAGTTGCTTTCTTCGGTCGTGACTCTTGACAACAAATATGCTGTTATTTATCTTGAGTCATATTCTCCAGCCGGTGCTCTGGGCATTGATGACGTAAGGGAAGAGATACGGCAAATTCTGATTGCAGAAAAGGAGGACTTGCTCTGGAGAATATGGAAAGAGCAGGAATTCAAGACTTTCAAAGAAGGAGCTGTTATAGAGAGATACTACGAGACTGATGGAGGAGAGTAGATTGAGTTTGACAAAAGAAGTTGTTATGAAAGCTCTGGGGGAAGTGTACGATCTCGAAATAGGTTTTGATATTGTCTCCCTCGGATTGATATACGGTGTAGAAGTACAAGAAAACAACGACGTTAGAGTCAAGATGACAATGACGACGCCGATGTGTCCTTTGGCAGGGCTTATGCTAGAAGATGCAAGAAGAAAAGTGAGCGAGATCGAAGGGATCGGTGAAGTCAAAATGGAACTTACCTTCGACCCTCCCTGGACACCTGAGATGGCGAGTGACGACGTAAGAAAGATGCTAGGAATGTGAGATCAGAGCAATTAGTAGAGATATCCAGGAAGAAACTGGCTGAGGCGGGAATTGAGAATTCCCGCTTTGTTGTGTTATTGCTTGCGAAGGAAATTCTATCTCTGAGTGAAGCCGATCTTATCCTCAAGAAAACCGAAGAAATCGAGTCTCCACTTGCCAATAGATACCTTGCTGCGGTGGAGAGAGTTGCCAGTGGAGAACCTATAGATTATGTGCTGGGATTCAGAGATTTCCTTGGGATTCGACTCAAGCTCTCTCCTAGCGTCTTGATTCCCCGTAACGAGACAGAGGAGATGGTTGAAATTGTCATTGCGGGCGAAGACAGTTCAAGAGTATTCGCCGACATAGGAACGGGAAGTGGAGCAATAGCCTGCGCACTGGCCAGCCACATTCCTTCCGCGATTGTTTACGCGACAGACATCTCGAAAGAGGCTCTTGCTCTTGCACAGGAAAATGCCCGGAAAAACGGCATTCATAACATTAAGTTCATTGAGGCAAACAATATTGAGGGATTAGGCTTTCTTCTGGAACGTGTGGAAGTCTTGGTTTCTAATCCTCCATATATTAGGACAGCCGACATAGATTCTCTGGATTTAGCTGTAAGAAACCATGAACCTCAGATTGCGCTAGATGGCGGGGAGGATGGTCTTGACTTCTACAGGGAGTTTTTCAGACATCTACCCAGTGGAAAGAGAGTCTACCTCGAAATATCGCAGTACGGGACTGAAGGGCTTCTTAAGCTTGCTCGTAAGCTGAAAGGTTACTGTTACGAGTTCAGGAAGGACTTCTCGGGAAACTACCGATTCATGATTCTTCATCCAGAAGATTGAGAACTTCACATGAAAATCTTTCCAGTTCGACTCTGAAGACATGATCAGCAAGATAATCAAGACCCGTCTCTTCCCTATTCACGATTGCAACTTTCGCACCGGAGGATCTGGCGATAACTGGAAACTGAGCAGCGGGATACACCATCAGTGAAGAGCCCATAGCAAGAAAGAGATTACAGTTTTGCGCAGCGTCTTCCGCCTTTCTGATTGCATCTTCGGGAAGCATCTCACCGAAAAAGACGATTCTTGGCTTTATCAGACCACCGCAACTGCATTTAGGGATGTCGGCTCTTTGTAGAACAAGTTCAAGGTCTGTCCTGTCAAATTCCTTTCCACATTTCATACAATCAAAAAAGGAGGCTGTCCCGTGTAATTCAACCACTCCTTCTGCTCCGGCCTTCTGTTGAAGACCATCGATGTTCTGAGTTACTATCGTTTTGATCAACCCCATTTTCTGAAGCTTGACCAGGAGAAGATGAGTAGCATTGGGTTTGGCGTCTGCCATCGTGTGGATTCTCTCTTTTGCCACTTTGTAGTATCTGGCAGGGTCTTTCATGAATGAGCCGAGCTCAAATATATCTGGTGAGACTTTGCTGTAAAGACCTCCTGGACTTCTAAAATCTGGAATACCGCTTGCAACGGAAACGCCAGCACCGGTAAGTACTGAGGTATTTGCTGATTCTCTTATCAGGGAAATGAATAGATCGGCTTCTTGGCTGACGCTACTCACCTCTTGCAAATTGAATCTTAGGAAAGTTTGTCTTGCCTGTATCGGTCCAGATGAAGACATTTCCATCTGCGGAGACCGTGGGGGTGGGATCTACACCGATTATCGTTGCATCGCGGGGCAGAGAGACTGTCAGCAAATAAGCTTCACCAGTCAGGTCGAATTCCATCTCTCCCATGTCTGTATTCACTACACCGTCCTCAACGGCTGCAAAACCTGCAATGACAGCGTGTTCAATTACCTTCACTCTGTTTGAACCAAGAACTGTAGCCGTAGATTGAAAATCCTCAACGAACATCTGTCTGCTGAAGCTTTCCGCAAATTGGTTCATTGATTCCTGAAAATCTGTTAGTTGTTCTTCCCGAGGTTTATCGTATTGTTCAAGGAATTGTGTCATCTGGCTGGGTTTGTTGAAAATTATCTCGGTTTCGATGTCAAGTGTAGCCCGGCCCTCGTAGTCATATGAATAGTTGCTGTTGGATGACAGGGTATCTATATCCAGTCTGTTGTTAAATGCCATGAACATGTTTATTGCAGTCATTCCAACCATTACAACAACAAGTATGATAAGAAGGGTGTTGAATTTCATTTGTAACCTCCCAATAATTATTAGATTGTCCTGAGAATATGATAACATCATTCTGTGCTAAAATACATTGTGGCCCTTTGTGATCGCCATCAACGATCAGCTAGTGCATTTATATTTCTGGATTTCGGTTTGGAGGGATTTCAGTGCGAATTCTAAGCGGTATGCGCTCGACTGGCAGACTTCATCTGGGGCATTTTGTCACTCTGGAGAAGTGGAAAGAGCTGCAGGACCAGGGAAATCAATGTTTCTACTTCGTGGCAAACTGGCACGGTCTTACTTCACACATTGATGAAACTTCTAGCTTTCACGACTGGAGTCTCGATATCATCAGAACATATGTTTCAGTTGGTCTTGATCCGGAGAAGTCCGTTCTGTTCATTCAATCTGCAATTAAGGAACATGCGGAGCTATTCCTTTATTTTTCCATGCTTGTATCTGTTTCGAGGCTAGAGCGTGTACCCACTTACAAGGATCAGAAGGAGCAGATAGCAAACAGGGATTTATCAAGTGGTGGATTCTTGCTTTATCCTGTTCTGCAGGCCGCAGATATTCTTATGTATCTTGCCACAGGAGTACCAGTTGGAGAGGATCAGATATATCACGTAGAGCTTACCAGGGAGATTGCCAGAAAATTCAACAACCAGTTTGCCGAGGTCTTTCCTGAGCCGGAGCCGATTCTGGCAAAGGTCCCTAAGCTTCCAGGAACGGATGGCAGAAAGATGTCCAAGAGTTACGAGAATTACATTCTTATAGATACAGATGAGAAAGAGCTCTGGAAGATGATTGCTCCAATGATGACAGATCCTGCAAGAAAGAGAAGGAATGATCCTGGAGACCCTGAGAAATGCCCGGTTTGGGATTATCACAAGGCCTTCACTTCTTCTGATAAAGAAAAAGAATGGGTTGTTCAAGGATGTAAGACGGCAGGCATAGGGTGTCTGGAATGCAAGAGAGTGCTTCAGAGAAACCTTGTCGCTAAACTATCTCCCGTCTGGGAAAAACTATCATATCTCAAGGAGAACACTTCCGAACTTTCCAGAATAATTGAAGATGGCAATCGAAAGGCTAGAGAAGTGGCAAAGGAGACAATGAAGAGAGTTCTTGAAGCAACGAAGCTGGGGTGGTGACCATGGAGCAGCTTGAACTGGTCTTCAGTTTTCCCGAATTTGAAGGACCACTTGATCTACTGGTTTATCTAGTCAGGAAACACCGGGTAGATATTCGGTTGATCCCAATCACAGTGATTGCAGATGAGTTCATCACTCATGTCAACAAAATGAAATCACTTGATATGGTTGTGACTTCGGATTTCCTTGTTATGGCTTCAACCCTAATGGAGATGAAATCGAAGGCACTGCTTCCGAGAATCAGTAACAACGAGGCTGAGGTATTTGACAACCAGAGGAAGGAGCTTTACCGGAGAGTCGAGGAGTATAAGGCTATAAAGGACCTGTCTAAGGAATTCAGGGTAAAGTTGTACGATGCATACAGCTATGAAAGGGCAACCGCGAAGCCAATGGTAGATCAAGAAAGAAAGGAAGATCTTCCAGATGAATTGACGGAAGCGTTCAAGGCTATACTTAAAGAAACTGTGCTAAGAGAAAGGGTATACACAATAGTCTCGGAAAGCATAAACGTCGAAGATAGAATGATGCAGATCGAGCAACTTTATGAAACGATAGAGCTTCACAAATTCCTAATGAGTCTCGAAAGCAGATCAGAGATTATCGTTTCCTTTCTGGCAGTTCTTGAGTTGCTCAAACTGAACAGGTACTATCTTGACACCGTAGAACCCCTCACTCTCAGGAGGAAGGTTTCGTGAGCGAGGAATTAACAAAGAAGGCCGTCATGGAAGCATTGATCTTTTCGGCAAAGAGCGGGATCGAGCCTTCGCGAGTAGCCTCGATTATTGGGATAAAGCTTAGCCAGGTTATGCTGCTTCTGGAAGAACTTGAGAAAGAATATGAAGGTCATGAACACGGTGTTATGATCAAGTCAGTTAATGGCAAGCTCAGGTTCTATACGAAGGCATCGATTCAGTCTTTTGTGAGTCAGATTTCGGTAAGGCCTCTTGTAAGCATAACAGACACTCAGATGGAAGTTCTGGCAGTAGTGGCCGTCAAAGGTCCACTAACCAGGAATGATGTTGAGCTTATTAGGGGACGTTCTTCTCAGTCCCAGCTTCTTGAGCTATCAAAAATGGGGCTTGTCGGAAAGAGAAAGTCTAAGTTACCCGGGAGACCTTATCTCTACAAAGTCACTTCTCGGTTCTACGAGTTGTTTCAGGTTGACGATCTTGCAGAGATCGTTGAAGGTTTGGCTTTCGGCGAGGGAGAAGATAATTTTGAGACTTCACGAGATAATCTCACAGATAACGGGAATGTCGAGGAGAAAATCAACCCAAGCGATCCTAGACGGGAGGGTGAAAGTGAACGGCAGGATAGAGACTTACCCGAGGCTTGATGTCACACCTGAATCTTCTGAAATACTTCTTGACGGAAGCAGACTGAGTTTTTCTGGCGAAGAGAAGGTCGTCTATCTAGTCAACAAACCAATTGGATATCTCAGTGCCATGAGCGATGATCGAGGAAGGAAAACGCTTACAGATTTAATTGACGGAAAGATCAAAGAGAGGGTCTTTCACGTGGGTAGGCTAGATCAAGACAGTTGTGGCCTCATATTGATGACAAACGACGGCGATCTTGCGAATCTTGTTTCACATCCCGCTTCAGAGATAGAGAAAACTTATGTCGCACGAGTAAAGGGAATTCTTGACGATCGCGATCTCCAAGCAGTGAAGATTGGAGTCACTCTTAACGATGGATTCAAAACCTCTCCAGCAAAGATAAGGCTTCTGCGAAGTGAAGGGAATTTTTCGAAGTATTCTATTACGATTTATGAGGGCCATAAACGAGAGATAAGAGAGATTTTCAAGGTGTTCAATAAACCTGTTGTGAGCCTTGTCAGGGTATCTATCGGAACACTAAGTATATCTCTCGTTCCTAATCCTGGCGATGTAAAGAGACTTAGCCGGAAAGAAATCGATTTGTTAAGCAAAGGGGCCCAGAAGAGGACCCCTAGAAAAGGCAATAAGAACCTTTAGATGCATATACTAGCAAGGTTTTTCTCTTCAGATGCTCAGATCGACAACGAACGCACCAATGTAAGTGTCAGCAGCTCCATAGTAAAGAATCAGTTTTTCTTCTATGACTACCGCCCCTTCAATGAAAATTACGTTCGGAACTTGACCTTGCTTTTCCCAGGAAAGTTCCGGCTCAACAAGAGGTTTATCAGTCCTTTTTACAAGTTTCCTGGGATTATCAATATCGAATAGGGCAGCTCCGGGTCTGTAGATCGTCGAAAAATCCGCGCTGTTATAGATCAGCAATATTCCCTCATCAGTGATTATTGGAGTTGGGCCTGGCTCTATCAACCTGCTGTCAAAGTTTCCTGGTCTTGGTTCCATTACTGGTCGGGGATAGATAGTCCAGTTCTTCAAGTCCGTTGAATAGGCGAGCTTAATAGAGGAATCGCCGAAATACATGAAATACTTACCATCAATCTTTGCAGGTACAATCGCACCGGACTTTGACCAAGTATCACCTTCAAAGACTGGTCCCAGCTTTTCCCATTCAACAAAATCTGTTGATGTGGCGATGCACAGTCTCGCTTTCCCACCGTCATATCCTGTGTAAGTGAGTATATAGAGGTCTTCAATCTTCACTATACGAGGATCTTCACATCCGCCTGGGATCTCGTATGGTTCAGTAGGAGTTATCAGGGGAAGATCTTGCCTTGAGAATTCAAATCCATCTTCCGACTTGGCCATGCCGATCCTGGATGTGCCGTTCCATCTACCTGTTCCCGTCCAGTCTTCAGATCTGTACAGTAGATACACTGTAGAATCCACAACTATGGCAGTCGGATTGAATACAGCCTTGCTCTCCCAATCAATACCTTGTGACATCAGCAAAGGAAGATTGGAAGCTCTTTCAATATTATAAAGCGATTCAAACTTTATAGAGACTGCACATGCCAATGAAACCAGGAAGAGAAATACTAATGTCAATGGTCTTTTCATATAATCAACTCCTTATCCAGTCCAACACAGTCTCTTTCTCAATTGTTGCGACGGCAATATGGTTATCTGCCGCTCCGTAATAGATGAAATAGTTATCTTCATGCTCAACCATAGCGTCGGAGAAAACAACGTTGGGAACACCTCCGAAGATTTCCCATTCTTCTTCAGGTTCAAGAATTGGTTCATCACTTCTTTTTATAACTTTCTCGGGGTTTTCTAAATCCAGAACCATAAAGCCGAGTCTATAAGTGGGTCTAGGGGTATTTTCCACACCATGGTAAAGTACAAGCCATCCGTATTCGGTCTCAACTGGGGGTGCGCCCACTCCAATTCTCAGGTTGTCCCACATACCCGGTCTAGGACCTGCGATGGAAGTAAATTTCGACCACGAATCTAAATCATCTGAATATGCCAGGTACATCTCTGGCTCAATTCTATGGAACATCACATAGCGACTCCTAATCTTCTTCGGGAAAAGCGCCGCATCTTTGTTGTCGATATCTGGAATTATTACACCGTAACGTTCCCACCGAAGAAAGTCAAGAGTCGAAGCCATCGATATTCTAATCCCTTGTGGTGAGTATGCGGTGTATTGCATATAGATTTTTCCTTCCAGCTCAGTCAATCTGGGATCTTCAACACCGTAGAGTTCCCATTGACTTCCGGGAGTGAAGACGGGTTTCTCAAAACGGTTGAATCTGAGGCCATCCAGCGAAACGGCATATCCAATTCTTGAGACCATATCCTCGCCCTGTGCTCTGTAGAGCATGTGAAATACTCCATCACGATTGATGACGGCACAGTTGAAAACATACTTCGATTCCCAGTGATGTTGCGGGACTGGAGAGATCAGAGGATTTAACGGATGTCTTTTCAGTTTGATCACAACTCTCACTCCTTATTTCAATGACATAGATATTCCCTGAAGGAAGTACTTTCTGAACACCAGGAATATTACTACCATTGGCATAGTTTGAAGTACAGAACCTGCAAGAACCGGACCCAGATAGCTTCCGTACTGCATGTTGAAGCTAGCAAGAAGTACGGAAAGCGGCATCTTTGAGTAGTCGCTCACAACAATCAGAGGCCACATGAAGTTATCCCATATTCCAATGAAAGTGAAGAGGCCTACGATCGATACAGTTGAACTTGTGAGGGGAACTAACACCTTGGTGATTATCCATAGATCATTTGCTCCATCCATTCTGGCCGCTTCCAGATACTCGTTAGGTACTGCTCTGAAGGACTGAGTGAACATGAATACTCCCCAAGCAGATACGAGTGAAGGAAGTATGAGAGCCGTTCTGGTGTCAATGAGACCGAGATTCCTTATAAGGACATATAAAGGGACAATGAAGAGAAATCCCGGGAATATCATTTGAAAGATTATGAAATTGAATATTGCATTTCTTCCTTTGAAACTCAGCCTAGATAGTCCGAAACCGACCAGAGCCGAGGATACTAGTACTCCCAAGGTGACGGTTACAGATATGAAAATCGAATTGCCAAGAGCCTGAACGAAAGGCCTTTCCATTTTGTCGGCAGCTTCCAGTATGAACTTGTAATTCTCGAAAGTGAACTGACTTGGAAGAAATCCGCCGTAAATCTCGTTGGTCGGCTTGAACGATGATAATAGCATCCATATGTATGGATAGATCCATACGATGGAGGTGGTAAAGAGAACAATGTAAAGGATGATTGTAGGAATTTTTCTCATACGATTTCCACATCCCGCTCGACTAGCTTTCTAGTCAGTATGACGCATCCGTAGCTTAGTAAGGCCACAACTATAGCGAGTGATGAGGCATAGCCGGGATTAATCTTCTGGAATGCTGTGGTGTAAATCAACATCTGAAACGTGTATGTAGTCCTCATTGGACCACCTCCAGTGATTAGGAAGGGTTCAGTGAATATTCCGAAAGTAAGGGTAAGAGAAAGAACTAATACCATAACTAAAGACGGATTAATAAGAGGTAGAGTGATTCTGAAGAACCTGGTCGTTTTCCCCGCGCCATCCAGTTCTGCCGCTTCATAAAGACTGTCGGGGATTGCCTGAAGCCCGGAAAAGAGGATAAGGCCGTAATAACCGATAAACTTCCAGGTCACCATCACAGCAATAGATAGAGTGGCCAGTTGAGGGCTGCTAAACCAGGGAATAGTGATTCCGAATAAGGCTCTTGTGAGTTCATTAAGGGGACCATTTATTGCGAACAATTTCTGAAAGATTATGGAATAGGCAACTCCGGAGGAGACATTGGCGACAAGAAAGGCCAGTATGAAGAAAGTTCGAAACAGCTTGACCCTCTTCAAGCCGAGAGCGAAAAGCAAGGAGAGACCGAGAACCATCGGTATGAAATACAGCATGAAGTTGAAGGTGTTCAGTACGACCCTCCAGAAGAGCTCATCCTGGAACAACTTCACGAAGTTCTCAAACCAGACGAATTTTCTGGGAGTGAAGTAGTTCCATTTTGACAAAGCAAGTATAACAAGCCACACAAATGGGTAACCCCAGAATATTGCCGTGTATAACAGATATCCCCCAGACAGAGACCAGCCTTTTATTGCATCGATGGTTTTCAATCTCTTCCTCACAGTAAATCACCTCTTCTCCTAGAAGAGCTCTCTACGTACTCTCGTTGCCGCATCACTTAGTGCATCAAATGGACTGGATTTTCCATACATTATTTGTTCTATCAAAAATGTTGTGAGAATTTCCTGAACTTCAACTGTCTTTGTAGTAAGAGCTGGGGGGACCGCATAGGCCACGTGGCTAGCGTAGGCAGCAAACTTTGGATTATCCTCCATGTATTCCTGGAATATCGGGTTAGTCAGCAGATCCTCTCTTGCTGGTGGAAGATTAGTAACCTCCATCCATTTTCTGTCTTTCTCAATATCTGAATAGACCCATTTGATAAATCTCCATGCTGCTTCCTTGTGCTTTGTTGTGGCAAACATGACTAATCCCTTAGTATCAGCGAAAGTAAATATCGGTTTGTCTTCAGGGTAATCATCTGGAACTGGAGGAGGAGTTATTGTTATATGATCAAAGACATCCGGGAAGAGATTCCTAGCTTGATTTATCTCCCACGGTCCAAATATGCCTCCAAGAACGACTCCAAAGTAAAACGGATTGCTACCCAGATCAACTGCCGTCCAATCATTTCTAAACATTGTGTCGATGAACGTAACGACTTCTTTTCCAGTGTCGTTGTTGAATAGAGCTCTTGCCTTTTCAACATCGAGATATGGAGAACCTTCGCTAGCAGCGTAATAGTAAGTTATGAAGTCGTACCACCTGTCGTACCAGTTTCTGCCCATAACTGCTAGCGTTCCATACTTTTCATAGGGCACTGAGTACTTCTCGCTAATCTCATAGATTTCCGAGTAGGTTCTGGGCGGCTTGTCATAACCCAGCTCCTTCAGAATGTCTGATCTCCACCACATCATAATGGGGTTAGAGTAAATGGGCAGTACGTAATAGTCGCTTCCAAACTTCCAGTTTTCAACAATGGTGGTCATTTTTCTCTGTTCCATCAGTTCCCAGAAATCCGGGAAAGAATTCAAGGGGACTAGTATATCTGCTTCAATAAGCTGTGCTGCAAAGCCCGAGAAGATGTTTGTACAGATATCTGGCATTCTTCCAGATGCTATTGATGTTAGTATAGCTTCTTCTGAACTACCCGCAGCGGGAATCGTTGACCACTTTATCTGGATGTCAGGGTTATTCTGATTCCACTCTGTAACAACCTCCTTCCAGAAGCTTTCCTGGAGGGGATTGGGTGCTGTCCAGAATACCAGTTCAATGCCAAATAAACCAATAAGGGAACACAGGAACACTGCTAATAGAACAGTCTTTTTCATGATGCTTTACCTCCTTTTCTATGAAGTGCTCTCTCTCTGAATGAATTCAGTGAATAAGGAAATCTTCGTCGGATGAGGCTCATTTCCGATTAGCAAGCTTTGCAATCTTCTTGATGCAACGACTCCCATCTCATGCTTGAAGATCTTGAAAGTTGTTAGTGATGGAGAGGTGGCTGAAGAACACACTATATCATCAAATCCAATTATCGAGACCTCTTGTGGAATTCTTATTCCTCTAGCCTGCAGCTCTTCCATTGCTCTTATCGCTGCAGTATCGTTGCATCCAAAGACAGCATCTGGAAGTCCATATCTCGAAAGCAAGAGATCGATAATGGGGCTCATGTTATCGTTCTCCTCATCGAATTCAAATGCTTTCGGAAGGAGACCGGCGCTTTCCATTGCCGAAACATAGCCATCGTACCTATCCTTGAAGCCAAAGTGAGACAAGGGACCATGGATGTTCACAATCTTCTTCAATCCCTTTGAAAGCAACTTTCTGATTCCATAAATGGCTCCGTCATATCCATCAGAGACGACACAATCGACTTTCACTCCGGCCAAGTATTGGTCAATAAGCACAACCGGCTTTCCCCTGCTCTTAACTCTTCTAACATCATTTTCCTTTATTTCTCCTCCAATCATGAGGTATCCATCAAAGTCGTTCGAAAACTCATTGATTGGAATAAGCTCACCTCTCATATTATTGCTTTTGAAAAATGCTTTCACTCCATTTAGAACAATAGTATAAAACTGATCTGACTTATCAGAGAGAATCCGGGACAACCTCTTTCCTGCGACAATTCCAATATTGAAAGTGAGCTTCCGGCTCGCGAGATAACTGGCAACTCTAGAAGGGCTGTATTCGAGTTCTTCTACAGCCGACAGGACCTTTTCTCTGGATTTCTGAGAAACGTATCCGCTTTTGTTTAGCACTCTGGAAACTGTTGCTGTTGAGACTTCTGCTAATCTGGCGACATCGGATAGTTTTGCAGACATAAGTATCACCTCAATATATGTAAACGCTTACAGCCACAAGAATAATATACCCTTATTTAGTTAGGATAATCACATCTATTCCTGGTCAATTAGGATCAAATGATGATGAACAAGAACGATCAAGCTAGAAATACGCGTCTTATATTTCTGTATCTCTCTATTGCGTTGCATGGTGTTCATCACTGATTAAAACACAAGCAATATTGTGAAAAAGCGAGCAACATAGTCTTCTTAACTCACTGGCATCATTAATCGTTCACGCATAACCATAATTCTTTTAGATCAAAGAAGTCATAAGATTCTATAATCTCATTGATATGTAAGCGATTTCATATCGACTTTCTGGGAGGTGTTTGTATGAAAAAGTTCTTGGTTCTGTTCTTTATATTGGTTTCGGTCTTTCTTGCTGCTGAAACTGTTAAGGTTCCTGTATCTGTCAATTGCTTCACCGGCGAGCCTATTGCAGTGACAATAACCATGAGCGAGATCCTTGATCTTGTTGGAGTTGACTTTGACGCTAACTGGGATTCGCTGAGAGTAGTTCAGGATGGGAAGGAGCTTCCTTATCAAATTGACGATACCGATCTTAATGGCAAACTGTCGTCCGGGGATGTTATGGCCTTTCTGGTTACAGGACCTGCAGAAATCACAGTTACCGACGATTTCGATATTCTTCCACCGGAGTTCGATGCAGTGGGGAAGGTTGTGGAGGAAGAAGGACAGTGGCTTATCGAGATTGGAGAGATAACTGCAGTAGCGAATAGCAAGGGTCTAGTAAAGGTTACAGGCTTTGGAGATGTAGAGGGCACGGTCGTAGACGAACTGGGAATTGTGAGAATGTCCGGCTACGTTGGATCTACATACTACGTAGATGGCGAATACGGACGACATGAGGAAAAGACAACTGGAGACTTCATAGTAAAGGAAGCTACAGTTCTTCCGGCAGGCCCCGTAGGAATAACAGTAGCCAGCACGCTTGAAGCCCAACCGTTCCTCGGAATAACCCAAAAGATAATTACAACATTATTCAGCAATGGAGATATCATTTCTCATAACACCTTTGAATTTGCGACATACGCCGAACTAATGAAACTGCAGATAATGGCAACAAGAGTATTGACTGACGCAGCCGAAGACACGGTCCATACGCTCCCCGTATTCAGAAGACTTCTCTGGGCCGATCAGCTGAATATTACACCGCTAGAATACTGGCTTGATAGAAATGCGATCATGTTTTCCGGAAACAAACCTTACATAGTTTTCCCTGCTGTCGATTCGATGAGACCTCTCTGGTGGGGTGCAACATACATTTTTGCCTCCCAGGAGAGCTGGAGAGCCAACTACTCGCAGTCGTTGAAGACTGGTGTAGCAGAGATAAATCCAGAGGTTCCAGTCGTGGTCGCCGACTATGAAAAGTGGATGGGTGGCCTCACCTGGGTATATGAGAGCAGAGAATTCAGAGACGGATACTTCGAATGGATGCCAGGTGAGATCGATATCTTCGAGAGTACGAAAGGCTACGTATCATCGAATTGGGAAGACTATGTAAGGCACTTTGTGGCAGGAGATGTTGTCAGTTTCAAGAGGGTTTACTCGATATACAATGCCGACTCGATAGAGGACTCGATAGAATTCGTTGAAATGAAGAAATCAGAGATTCAATCACTTAAGATAGGAGAGTAACTGATCTTTAATGAAGGGTGAGAGGCTTCCTCTCACCCTTTTCTTTTGGAGGTGCCTATGAAGAGAGCGTTGATTATTCCAGTACTTCTGATTTCGTTAATGCTTATAGGAATTGAAGTTCAGATTAATCTGGATCATCTTGAGTTTCTCAGAGATCATTTTGCCGTTGAAGGAGAAAGTGAAATCGGTTACTGGATCTATGCGGACAGGCTTCCTGACGGCAATTACAGGCATGCCGACGCTCCGGGTGAAGGAGTGACATGCGTCGATGATGTTGCAAGAGCTGCAATTCTTTACTCAAGGCTCTTTGAAACCTCGGGAACGGAACAACACTACGATCGTGCTAAAGAAGCTCTCGAATTTGTGCTTTCCATGCAGGACAGTGATGGAGATTTCTATAATTTTGTCTTCGAGGACGGTAGAATCAACAGAAACGGTCCCACATCAAGAAAGGGAGGCAACTGGTGGGCAGCTCGAGCATTATGGGCACTTACAACCGGAGCACGGATATCTCGGGATTGTGACCCCGAGTTTTCGGTTAGGCTGACTGATGCTGCACATAGGTGCTTCCGAAGAATAATCAACTTTGAACAGGACGGTCTGATACAGGGATACACCGATCTTTCCTCAGTAGTTCTTCTTGGTGCAGCGGAGTTATATGCCATAAGCAACGATGCGCTAGTGGGAAGTTTCATAAAGAGGTGTGCGGCCGCTCTGCAGAGCAAAGTCATTCAAAATGAGGACTCGATTTTCAATGGTCTTGTCGACGAATCATCGCCTTCAGAACCGAGATACTTCTGGCACGGGTGGGGATCGAGACAGCTGGAAGCGTTGGCAGTGGCGGGAGAGATTCTAGGAAACGACAGCCTTCTTGAAATCTCGGCAGAATCATTCAAGCAAAGCTCTATGCTCCTTATAAATGCGGGGCCCCTTTACTCAATTTCGAGCTATTTACAGCTCTTCCCGCAGATCGCCTATGCAGCAGAATCCGCAATTTCAGCTGGCTACAGTCTGTACGATCTCACAAAAGACGAGGATATCGCTGTAATAACTGCTCTGCTAGGGAGCTGGTTCCTCGGAGCGAACAGGCTGAATCAATCCATGATAGGAAGAAATGGAGAGGGATTTGACGGACTTGAGTTCTCACACATAAACAGGAATGCAGGGGCAGAATCTACGATCTCCATGCTTCTTTCGCTTGAGAGAATCAGCAGACTTCCCAGCGAGTTTGAACGCTTCTTCTCTGAAGATGTCGAAATCCTGACACCAGTTGAAATCATAGAAGCAGAGTCTATGAGGGCCGGTCTCTCCGAGATAGAAGTAGTTCAGAGTGCTGGGGTTTCAGGCAACGCAGTAATGAAGATCTCCGGAGCATTTAGCCTTCGTCTTTCGGTAACGCTGGCAGAGGCGTCTTATTCGGTATTTGCAGCCCTGAACGAAGTAAGATCAAAAACCGCAGTCTTCACAGTAAAACTTGGTGATTCGAGATCTGAGAAGACAGTTGAAATGAGCGAGAAGACTATCGTGAAAATAGGCACTGTAAGTGGAACCGGTAAGGAGACAACTCTAACTGTCGGAGGAAGGGTAACTGAGGGCAGTTTTGATCTCGACCAGATAATTCTTGTGCCTAATCTCGCGGCTGTTTATCTTATCAAAGACAATGAATCACTAATTCTCAACTTCAAAGAGCACGCTGGAATCGATAAAGGGCTCTCGTTTGAAAATGGGAGAATCTATGAAAGAGAGAGAAGGTTCGCTGAAGTACCTTCATTGGCAGTTGATACTATCGAAGATGGGAATGTACTTCATCTGAACCTCAGAGAGCTCTTCAACAACAACGGAATAGCAGCCTCCGATGAGAGAAAGATAGCAAATTTCGACAATCCTCAGGGGCTGTTTGGAGCTTCATTCATATCCTCTGAATTGGAGAAGAATCTAGAACACGGGTTCCTTTCAGTGAGAAATACCAGATTTGTTGTAAACATCGAAGGCGACGACAACTTTCGGCTCACAGGGCAGGCAATAGAATTGTCGGCGGAAGTGTTCGACAAAATCTGCATTCTCGGTAGCGCTAATCACGGTGACTATTTCGGTGAAGCCCTGCTCATCTATGAAGATAATTCGCAGCAGACAATTCCTGTATCTTTTTCCGATTGGTGCGGTGGACCTTCGACAGGAGAGGAAATCGCCTTCGAGTTTTCAGGTAGATATGATAATACAGGCAACACAGAGAGAACTAAATGCATGTTGTATTACCGTTGTGTCGATCTTCTCGACAAACCCTTAAAGGGAATAGTATTACCTCAAATGCCTAATGTACACGTTTTCGCAATTTCACTCTCTAGAGCTGGTTCCGGTTCTCAGGAATAGTAACTGCGGATTGAAGAACAGCAGTTCAGATGAAGCAGCCGATTGTGTGATGGGAGTATAGGCCCTCTAAAAAACTATATTAGAAATGGATTCCGGATTGCAGGGTTAGGGCTTACAGCCTAAGTTCCCGAAAAGTCTAACGATGAAAACCATTTAAAGCTTTGAAAAGACTGAGTTAGGGTTGTTTTCTCTAGGTTTATTCCTCGTTA